>JAODNB010000095.1 GCA_025464795.1 Frankiales bacterium | reverse complement strand
ACCGGCGGCCTCGACGTGGTCATCAACACCGCGACGGCCGCCTGGGAGCGGGTCGAGGCGGCCAGGCTGATGAGCGTGGCGCACGGCTTCTTCTCGATCGGGGTGCTGCTCGGTGCCGTGTCGGCTGGGCTGGCCCGCCAGGGCGGGGCGAGGCCCCTCGCCATCCTGATGGTGATCGCCGTCGTGGTGGTCGTGGTCGCGCTGACGCAACCGACGTACCGGCGAGCCGACGGTGATGCGGCACAGGGCTCGCCTGACCGGCTGTCCCTCGTGCTGCTGGGCATCGGTGTGCTGACCGCAGGAGCGTTCCTCTGCGAGGACGCCGTCCAGTCCTGGAGTGCGCTGCACCTCGAGAGGGGGCTCGACGCCTCACCCGCGGTCAGCGGACTCGGACCGGGCCTGTTCGCCGGTGCCATGGCGGTCGGCCGGTTGGGCAGTGGGTTCCTGAGGATCCGGTCGGTCGTGCTGTTCACGTCGGCCGCGAGCACGCTGACCGTCGGTGTGCTGGTCGTCGCGCTGGCGCCCACGGCGGCCGTCGCGCTGGTGGGGCTGGTCGTCGCGGGAGCCGGCACCAGTGTCCTCGCGCCCGTTCTCTACTCCGCAGTCGGAGCCCGCGCGGCGGCAGGCAGGCAAGGAGCGGACCTGGCCCGGGTCAGCGCCCTGGGCTACGTCGGCTTCTGCGCCGGACCGCCGGTGGTCGGCGCCGTGTCTGCTGCCACGTCCCTTCCGGTGGCTCTCGGCGGCCTGGCGGTCCTCAGCACGGCGATGGCCGTGTGCGGCCGCCTGGCGGTGCGGGACTAGCGCGCCCGCGCTTCTGGAAGAATGCAGGGATGACCGCCGTGCGACCGACCGAGCTCGACCCCGCCATCGCCGCCCAGCTCAAGCGGGACAAGGACGGCCTCGTCGTCGCCGTCTGCCAGCAGCACGACACCGGCGAGGTGCTCATGGTCGGCTGGATGGACGACCAGGCGCTGCACCTGACCCTCACCACCGGCCGCTGCACCTACTGGTCGCGGTCGCGCCAGGAGTACTGGGTCAAGGGCGAGACGTCCGGGTCGCAGCAGTGGATCAAGTCGGTCGAGCTCGACTGCGACGGCGACTCGCTCCTGGTGAAGGTCGACCAGGTCGGCGGCGCCTGCCACACCGGTGACCGCACCTGCTTCGATCGCGTGTCCTTCCCGGTCGTCGTGGGCTCGCGCCCGTGAAGCTGGGCCTCACCACCCCGTCAGCAGACGAGTTCGCTCTCCTCGACCAGCCACTCGTGCCGGTCGTCCGCCGGCTGCTCGCCGACGGGGAGACGGCCGTCGGCGTCTACCGGAAGCTGGCAGGGAACCGGCCGGGGACGTTCCTGCTCGAGTCGGCGGAGCAGGGCAAGCAGTGGTCGCGCTGGTCGTTCGTCGGCGTCCGCTGCGCGGGGGTCCTGACCGAGAAGGACGGGGCGTCGCTGTGGGAGGGGTCCGGGTCCTTTGACCTCCCCGTCGACCCGCTCGAGGCGGTACGGGTCCTGTCCCGATCGCTTCGGTCCCCTCGGGACGCTGACCTGCCGCCGCTGACCGGAGGGCTTGTCGGCTACCTCGGCTACGACGTGGTGCGACGACTGGAGAAGCTGCCGTCGACCGCGCCCGACGACCTCGGGATGCCCGAGCTGGCGATGCTGCTCGCGACTGACCTCGCGGTGCTCGACCACTCCGACGGCACGATCCTGCTCATCGCGAACGTGCTCTCCGGTGGGTCCTACGCAGACGCCGTCGAGCGTCTCGACGCGATGGCCGCTGACCTCGGGAAGAGCGCGGACTCCAGCGTGGCGGTGCTGGATGCGGCGGTGCCGTCGGTGGTCCGGCCCTCAGCACAGGCGTACATGGACGGCGTCGAGACCGTGCGCGAGCACATCCGGGCCGGAGACGCCTTCCAGGTCGTGCTGTCGCAGCGGTTCGAGATGACCACGGACGTCGACGCCCTCGACGTCTACCGGGTGCTGCGTGCGACGAACCCGTCGCCGTACATGTACCTGCTCCGCTTCGCCGGGCACGAGTCGCCGTACGACGTCGTGGGCAGCTCGCCCGAGGCCCTGGTCACCGTCACCGGGACGCGCGCCGTCGTGCACCCGCCGGCCGGTTCGCGTCCCCGTGGCGCCACGCCCTCCGAGGACGCCGTCCTGGCCGCGGAGCTGCGCAGCGACCCGAAGGAGCGGGCCGAGCACGTGATGCTCGTCGACCTCGCCCGCAACGATCTCGGCCGGGTGTGCGCTGCCGGCACCGTCGACGTCGTCGACTTCATGCGGGTCGAGAGGTACAGCCACATCATGCACCTGGTCTCCACCGTCTTCGGCGAGGTGAAGCCCGGTCTGGACGCGCTCGACGTCTTCGACGCGACCTTCCCCGCCGGCACCGTCTCCGGCGCCCCCAAGCCACGCGCCATGGAGATCATCGAGTCGCTCGAGCCCTGTCGGCGCAACCTGTACGCAGGAACGGTCGGCTACCTCGATGCTGCCGGCGACATGGACATGGCCATCGCCATCCGCACGGCGGTGCTGCACAACGGCAAGGCCTACGTGCAGGCGGGCGCCGGGCTGGTTGCGGACTCCGACCCGGCGACCGAGCAGGCGGAGTGCGAGAACAAGGCCGCGGCTGTGCTGCGGGCGATCGCCGCCGCCGAGACGCTTCGCGGAGCATGAGCCCCCGACGAGAGCTCCGGCTGGCAGTGCTGCTCTGCCTCGTCGGGTCCGCTCTCGTCCTCTATGCGACGACCCGGACCTGGGCGGTCCTCGAGCCCACCCGACTGGGATCGGTAGCCGTTGACCTGAGCGGCGACACGCTGTCCGGCGCTTCGCAGGCACTCGGGTACGTCGGCCTCGCGGCGGTGCTGGCACTCGCCGCCACGAAGCGCCTCGGTCGCGTCGTGGTCGGCGTGCTCGTCCTCGCCGCCGGCATCGGCATCGTCATCGCGCTGTCCCGGGTCCTGCACGCAGGTCTCGCTTCACGGGCGCTCGAGCACGTCTCGACCCCCGCGTGCACCCCCGCTCCCGGCGAGTCCTCCTGCGGCCAGTACGTCCTGCTCCCGCCGGTCTCGACCACCGTCACCTGGGTCTGGGTCAGCCTGGTCGGGGGCGTGCTCATGTCCGCGTCAGGACTGCTGGTCGCGGTGCGGGGTCCGCGCTGGGCGGCGCTGTCGTCCTCGTACGCGCCCCCTGCGGCGCGGCCGGCTGAGCCACCGGTGACGGACAAGGGCGTCTGGGACGCCCTGGACCGCGGCGAAGACCCCACCTGACCCCTACCCGGACCCGAGGTTAGGGGGGCTGAACCCGCGGGCTAACGTGGCGGGGACAGGCGGCGCAGGAGAGCGCAGGAGAGCGGAGGACCACGAGGTGAGCGTGCTCGACGACATCATCGTCGGAGTGCGCGAGGACCTCGCGGCCCGCCAAGCGGTCACCTCCTTGGAGCAGCTGAAGGAGCGGGCGCACGCTCAGCAGCCGGCGCTCGACGGCATCGCGGCGCTCAAGCAGCCAGGCATCGCGGTCATCGCCGAGGTGAAGCGCAGCAGCCCCAGCAAGGGCGAGCTCGCCGCCATCACCGACCCCGCGAAGCTGGCCCAGGACTACGAGGCCGGGGGGGCCAGCGTCATCAGCGTCCTCACCGAGCAGCGGCGCTTCGGGGGCAGCCTCGCCGACCTCGACGCCGTCCGCGCCAAGGTGGAGGTTCCCTTGCTGCGCAAGGACTTCATTGTCTCCAGCTACCAGCTGTGGGAAGCGCGAGCCCACGGCGCGGACCTCATCTTGCTGATCGTGGCCGCCCTCGAGCAGGAGGCCCTCATCAGCCTCCTGGAGCGGACTGTCTCCCTCGGCATGACGCCCCTGGTCGAGGTGCACGACGAGGTCGAGCTGGTCCGGGCGCTCGACGCCGGCGCGCGCATCGTGGGCGTGAACGCCCGCAACCTCAAGACGCTCGAGGTGGACCGTGAGGTGTTCGGCCGGGTCGCCCCCGACATCCCGAACCACGTCATCAAGGTCGCTGAGTCCGGCGTACGCGGAACGCACGACCTGCTGCACTACGCCGCCCAGGGCGCAGACGCCGTGCTGGTCGGGGAGTCCGTCGTCGTGGGCGGAAACCCCCGACAGGCCGTGGCTGACCTCGTCACCGCGGGGGCGCACCCGGCGGCGCGGCACCAGCAGTGAGCTCCCCCATGCGGATCCCCGGGAGCGCCCCGGAGCTTCCCGATGCGAGCGGCCACTTCGGCCCGTACGGCGGTCGCTTCGTCCCCGAGGCCCTGATCGCGGCCCTCAACCAGCTCGAGCAGGCCCACGCAGAGGCACAGCGGGACCCCGCGTTCCTCGCAGAGCTCGATGGCCTGCTGACCAACTACGCCGGCAGGCCCACCCCGCTGACGGAGGCCAAGCGCTTCGCGGAGTCCATCGGCCGCGGGGCCCGGGTCTTCCTCAAGCGCGAGGACCTGGCCCACACCGGCAGTCACAAGGTCAACAACGTCCTGGGCCAGGCGCTGCTCACGAAGAAGATGGGCAAGAAGCGCGTGATCGCCGAGACCGGCGCCGGGCAGCACGGGGTGGCGACGGCGACGGCGGCAGCGCTGTTCGGCTTCGACTGCACCGTCTACATGGGGGAGGAGGACACCCGGCGGCAGGCCCTCAACGTCGCGCGCATGCGCCTGCTGGGTGCCGAGGTCATCCCCGTCACGACAGGCACCAAGACCCTGAAGGACGCGACGAACGAGGCGTTCCGCGACTGGGTCGCGAACGTCGAGACGACGCACTACGCCATCGGTTCGGTCGTCGGGCCGCACCCGTTCCCGATGCTCGTCCGTGACTTCCAGCGGATCATCGGCGTCGAGGCGCGGGCGCAGATCCTCGATCGGACAGGCGAGCTGCCCCAGGCAGTGGTTGCGTGCGTCGGTGGCGGCAGCAACGCGATGGGGCTGTTCCACCGCTTCATTACGGACGAGTCTGTCGCTCTCGTCGGGTGCGAGGCCGGCGGTGACGGCGTGGAGACGGGACGTCACGCCGCCCCGCTCACCGCAGGGACTCCCGGGGTCCTGCACGGCGCGCGCAGCTACCTCATGCAGGACGACGACGGGCAGACGCTCGACACCACCAGCATCAGCGCGGGCCTCGACTACCCCGGGGTGGGCCCCGAGCACTCGTGGCTGCGCGACGAGGGCCGCGCCACCTACACGGGCGTCACCGACGCGGACGCGATGGCTGCTCTCGCGACGCTGGCCAAGACCGAGGGCATCCTCTGCGCGATCGAGACCGCCCACGCCTTCGCGGGGGCGACGCAGTGGGTCCGCGCTCAGGAGGACGACGGCCAGACCGTGATCATCAACTGCAGCGGTCGCGGCGACAAGGACGTCGACACCGCGGCGCGCTGGTTCGGCTTGGTCTCCCAGGAGGACATCAAGAAGGCCAGCGACGAGAGAGCAGCCGCGGAGTGAGCACCGCGTGACGCGACTGGACGACCTGTTCGCCACCTGCAGGGCCGAGAACCGCGCGGCGCTCATCGGCTACCTCCCGGTCGGCTTCCCGTCGTACGAGGAGTCGGTCGCCGCGATGATCGCGATGGTCGAGGGCGGCGTCGACGCGGTCGAGGTGGGCGTCCCCTACACCGACCCGGGGATGGACGGGCCGCTCATCCAGGTCGCCGTCGACCAGGCGCTGCGCAAGGGCATCCGGGTGTCGCAGGTCTTCGATGCCGTCGAGGCCGTCAGCGCGCACGCGCCCACGGTGGTCATGGGCTACTGGAACCCCATCGAGAAGCTCACACCCGCGGTCTTCGCGCAGAAGCTGAAAGCGGCCGGCGGCTCGGGTGCCATCACTCCCGACCTCATCCCGGAGGAGGCGGAGCCCTGGCTCGAGGCTGCGCGGGAGCACGACCTCGACCCGGTCTTCCTGGTCGCGCCGAGCAGCACCGACGACCGGATCGCCGCCGTCGGCAGGACCAACCGCGGCTTCATCTACGTCGCCAGCACGATGGGCGTGACCGGCACCCGCGCAACGGTCGGCAACCGTGCGGAGGAGCTCGTGCGACGCACCCGTGAGCTCACAGATCTGCCGCTCTGCGTCGGCCTGGGAGTGAGCAACGGGGAGCAGGCCGCGGAGGTCGCTGCGTACGCGGACGGCGTCATCGTGGGGTCTGCGTTCGTCCAGGCACTGCAGGACGAAGGAGTTGACGCGGTGCGGCGACTGGCGCAGGACCTCGCGGCCGGGGTACGACGACGGGCGTGAAGCGCGCGGCGGTGCTCCTCCTGCTCGTGGCCGCCTGCAGCGGGGGTTCTGCCCACCCGCAGGCAAGGCCGTCGGCGTCGGTCGAGCCGACCCAGGCGGCACCGGATGAGACCTCCCCGCCACCGGTCACCACCGCACCGTCGCCCCTCGTCCGGAAGGGCCCCGCAGGCGGCCCTGTGCCGAAGGGGCTGTCCGTCAGGTCCGTCACCTTCGTGTCCACCCACACCGGCTGGGTCCTGGGGGCCGCCCACTGCGGGAAGCCACCCTGCACCAGCATCGCCAGGACGCGCGACGGCGGCACGACGTGGACGGGGATCCCCGCTCCGCGGGCCGAGATCAACGGCGAGGGCGGCCCGAGTGTCCGGCAGCTGCGCTTCGCAGACGAGCTGAACGGGTTCGCCTTCACCGACAGCCTGTTCGCCACGCACGACGGCGGGGAGCACTGGCGAGAGGTGGCGGTGCAGGGGAGCGTGCAGTCGCTCGAGGTCGCGCACGGCCGGTGGTGGGCGTTCGTCGCCGGCTGCTCCGAGGCCGTGACGCCCTGCACCAAGGCGGGCCGCGTCGTCACGGGGACGGCCGGCAGCGAGGCCTTCACCAAGGTCATGGACCTGCCTGCCGACATGACGGGTCAGGTCGTGCTGCACGGCACGGCCGTCTACCTGACCCTCTCCCGCCAAGACGGCCAGGCGAGCCATCCCTCCCTGCTCGAGTCCGCCACCGGCAGCACCAGGTTCGCCAAGCGGGCCATGCCGTGCGACGACAGCGAGGTCCCGTTCCTGGCCGCTGCCAGCGACACGAGCCTTGCGTTGGTGTGCCAGTCCACCGACGCCGGCGCAGGACAGCAGGGCAAGGGGTACTTCACCTCGACGACCGCCGGTCGCGCCTGGACGCAGCGGGCCGCGCCGGCCCAGATCGTCGGAACAGCGGTCGCGGCCACCCCGTCCGCTGTCTTCGTCGGCAACAGCCGCACCGGCATCGAGGTCACCCGGGACGGTGGCAAGAGGTGGTCGCAGAGCCTGCGCTCCGACGCGAGCACGGAGTACGTCGGGTTCGTCTCGAGCGAGGTCGGCGTCACCGTCGCAGGTCAGCAGCTCTTCCTGACCCGCGATGCCGGGACGACCTGGCACGCGGTCGCCTTCTAGTCTGGCTGCGTGCCCCTCGCCTCGATCCCCAGTCCTTCCTCGGGGGTGCTCCACCTCGGACCGCTCCCGCTCCGTGCGTACGCCGGCTGCATCCTGCTCGGTGTCCTGGTCGCGGTGTGGGTGGGCGACCGCAGGTGGGTCGCCCGTGGGGGAGAGCACGGCACGGTGGCGGATGTCGCCGCGACGGCCGTCCCCGCGGGGCTCGTCGGTGCGCGGCTCTACCACGTCATCACCAGCCCGGACGCCTACCTGAAGGACCCGGTCGAGGCGCTGTACATCTGGCACGGCGGTCTCGGGATCTGGGGCGGCGTCCTCGGGGGAGCCCTCGGTGCCTGGTTCGTGCTGCGCAAGCGCGGCATCGGCTTCCTCGCGTACGCGGACGCCCTGGCCCCCTGCCTGCCGATCGCTCAGGCCATCGGGCGGGTGGGCAACTACTTCAACCAGGAGCTGTACGGGAAGCCGACGAACCTCCCGTGGGGCCTGGAGATCGACGTGGACCACGGTGGTTCACCACCGACCGTCTACCACCCCACCTTCCTCTACGAGCTGCTCTGGGACCTCGGCGTCGCGGGTCTGGTGATCTGGGCCGACCGGCGCTGGCAGCTGGGCAAGGGCCGCGCCTTCGCCCTGTACGTGGCTGCGTACTGCGTCGGACGCGGGTGGATCGAGGCCCTCCGGGTCGATTCGGCGAACCACTTCTTCGGCATCCGGCTGAACGACTACGTGTCGGGGCTGCTGTTCGTCGCTGCGGTGGTCTTCCTCGTCGTCCGCCGGGGGAGCGGGCCCGACGTCGTCGTGCCGACCGCACCGCATCAGGGAACCGACGTACGCTCGGAGGCATGACCGTCCCCGCCGACCACCATCCCGCGGCCGCCCATGTCGGCCACCGGGACGTCACGGGCGGGTGGCTCCGCCCGGCGGTCTTCGGCATCACCGACGGCCTCGTCAGCAACACCTCGCTGCTCGCGGGTGTCGCGGGCGCCGGGCTCAGCCCGCACGCGATCGTCCTGACGGGGGTGGCCGGGCTGATCGGCGGCGCCTTCTCGATGGCGACCGGTGAGTTCGTCTCCGTGGCCTCGCAGCGCGAGCTGACGCACGCCGAGATCGAGATCGAGAAGGCCGAGCTCAAGCGGGTGCCGTCGGCTGAGCTGGCCGAGCTGGCCGCCGTGTACGTCAGCCGTGGTGTCGAGCCGGGCCTGGCCCACGAGGTCGCTCGGCAGATCTCGGTCGATCCCGAGCAGGCCCTGCGGGTGCACGCGATGGAGGAGCTCGGGGTCGACCCCGACGCACTGCCGAGCCCCTGGACCGCGGCGTCCTCGTCCTTCGTCGCGTTCGTCCTCGGTGCGCTGGTGCCGCTGCTGCCCTACCTGCTCGGAGCGGACACCTTCGTGGCGTCGGTCGCCTTGGCCGCCGCGTCCCTGTTCGCGGCGGGGGTGGCGGTCAGCCGCTTCACCAACCGCTCGGCCCTGTACGCCGGGCTGCGTCAGCTGCTGCTCGGAGCTGCCGCTGCCGGCGTGACCTTCCTGGTCGGGACGGCCGTCGGCTCCTGAGGTACCGCGGGCAGGCGGACCTCCACGGTCACCCACCCGCTCTCCGCACGCACGGTCACTGAGCCCTCGTAGACCTCGATGAGCCGACGCACGACGTAGAGGCCCATACCGAGCCCCTCGTGCGTACGGGTGGAGCCGGCGTCAGCCTGGGTGAAGGGCTCGAACAGCAGCCGGGCGGCCTGGACGTCGAGCGGCCCTCCCTCGTTGCTCACGGCGACCCAGGCGTCGGTGCCGTCGAGCCCACCCGCGATCAGCGGCAGGCTGCCGGGCTCGCCGTGCTGCTGGGCGTTGTCGACCAGGTTCGCGAGGACCTGGTGCAGCGCTGCACGGTCGATGCGTGCGACCGTGCCCGGCTCGATGAGCAGCGAGATCCTGGGGGAGTTGGGCCGTGAAGCCTTGGCGAGCATCACCACCTCGGTGGCGACGGCCGTGACGTCGCTCACCGCGGTGGGGTCGGCTGCGGTCGCGCGCGCAGCGGTGAGCATGTTCTCGAGGAGCCTCGACAGCCGCTCCTGCTGCTCGAGCATCCCCTGCAGCAGCTGCCGTCGCGCGGACTCGTCGAGGCGGTCCCCACGCTTGAGCAGCGTCAGCGCCGTTCCCCGGATCCCGGTCAGCGGCGTGCGGAACTCGTGGCTCACCGTGCCGATGAGGTCGGTGCGGATCCGCTCGGTCTCCTCGAGCCGGGCGCGGACGCTGGCCTGGCCCTCCCAGAGGGCGATCTGAAGCTGGTCGCCCCCAGCGCGCGTCTGCTCGTCGGCACGCCAGAACACCACCAGGACGGCGCACTCCGCCAGGACGAACCCCGCATGGACGAGGGCCCAGCCGAGCGGGTCGCCGCCGTGGTCGTAGACGTCCCGAGGGGTGAGGACCCCGACGACGCCGTGCTCGATCGCGACGAAGGCGATGGCTGCCGCGAACACGGTCCAGTCCTGGTACAGCGCGATCACCGCCACCGCCACGAAGAAGTGGAAGTGCAGCTCGGTCTGCCCGTGGAACAGGTGCACCAGGAGTGCCGAGCAGGTGACCAGCCCAATGCTGCCGGCCAGGGCCCGGGGCCGTCGCCCCAGTGGCGCCAGCGCCAGGCCCAGCAGCACCAGCACCGGCACCAGGTCGACCGCCGTATGCGTCCACGTGTGCCCGGTCAGCGGCCCGACGAGGGCCAGGACCGGCAGGTGCGCCGCCACGACCACGAGCACGACCCTGTGCCGCCAGGCGGCATCGCGCTCCGAGAGCGCCCGGCCCTCGGGCAGCCAGGCCCGGATCGCAGCGCCCCGCGCGGTCCGACGGGGGGAAGGTTCCACTCGTCTACTGTCCGCTGTGTCCGGTTCGGGCGCCATGGTCCGAATGGGCTATTCGCGACATCCTCAGGGCTGGGACAGGTGGCCCAGTCCGGGGGGTCGTGTAACGTGTTCGTCATCTGCAGCAGGGCCAGTGACGTCCCGGGTGGCAGCACGAGGAACACGTCTCGTGAACGACAGTCGACCACCCCGACGGAAGGCCAGCTCCATGCACGACTTCCCTGCGCGCCAGGGCCTGTATGACCCCGCGAACGAGCACGACGCCTGTGGCGTTGCCTTCGTCGTGGACGTCGCCGGTCGGCAGTCGCACGACCTGGTGGAGCAGGGCCTGCAGGCGCTCCGCAACCTCGAGCACCGCGGCGCGTCCGGCAGCGAGCCGGAGACCGGGGACGGCGCCGGGATCCTGACGCAGGTCCCCGACGCCCTCTACCGCGCGATCCTGCCGATCGAGCTCCCCGCGGCCGGCCACTACGCAGTCGGCACGGCCTTCTTCCCCACGAACCCCAGGGAGGCCGTCGACGCCCAGCTCGCCATCGAGAAGATCGCCGCCGAGGAGGGCCTGCGGGTGCTCACCTGGCGCGACCTCCCCATCAACGCCAAGGGCGCCGGCATCGGACGGACCGCCGCCTCCGTCATGCCGGTGTTCCGTCAGGTGTTCCTCGCCGCCACGGACCCGGAGCTCACCCCATACGCGCTGGAGCGCCGTGCCTATGTGACGCGCAAGCGGGCCGAGCACGAGACCGGGACCTACTTCCCGTCGCTGTCGAGCCGCACGGTCGTCTACAAGGGGATGCTGACCACCGGACAGCTCCAGCCGTTCTTCCCCGACCTGTCGGATGAGCGCTACCTGAGCGCGCTCGCGCTGGTCCACTCCCGGTTCAGCACGAACACGTTCCCGAGCTGGCCGCTGGCGCACCCGTATCGCTACATCGCGCACAACGGCGAGATCAACACGGTCAAGGGCAACCGGAACTGGATGCGGGCCCGGGAGGCCCTGCTCCGCGGCCCCGAGTGCCTGCCGGACGACCTGTCACGGCTGTTCCCGATCTGCCCGCCCGGGGCCTCCGACAGCGCGAGCTTCGACGAGGTCCTCGAGCTGCTCCACATGGCGGGGCGGTCGCTGCCGCACGCCGTGCTGATGATGGTCCCGGAGGCGTGGGAGAACTCCGCCGAGATGGACCCGAACAAGCGTGCCTTCTACCAGTTCCACGCCTCCCTGATGGAGCCGTGGGACGGGCCCGCGTGCGTGACCTTCACCGACGGGACCCTCATCGGCGCGGTGCTCGACCGCAACGGGCTGCGCCCCTCCCGCTGGTGGGAGACCGCCGACGGCCGCGTCATCCTCGCCTCCGAGGTCGGTGTGCTCGACATCCCGTCGGACCAGGTCGTCCGCAAGGGACGTCTGCAGCCCGGCAAGATGTTCCTCGTCGACACGGCCCAGGGGCGGGTCATCGACGACGAGGAGGTCAAGGCCGAGCTCGCCGAGCAGCACCCGTACGCCGACTGGCTGCACGCCGGTTCGCTCGCCCTCGAGGACCTCCCTGAGCGCGAGCACGTGATCTACACGCACGAGTCCGTGCTCCGTCGTCAGCAGACCTTCGGCTACACGGAGGAGGAGCTGCGGATCCTGCTCCAGCCGATGGCGAGGACCGGCATGGAGCCGATCGGCTCCATGGGCACCGACACCCCCGTCGCCGTCCTGAGCGAGCGGCCGCGGCTGCTGTTCGACTACTTCAGCCAGCTGTTCGCGCAGGTCACGAACCCACCCCTCGACGCCATCCGCGAGGAGCTGGTCACCTCGCTGTCGGGGTCCATCGGCCCCGAGCAGAACCTGCTGATGCCGACGCCGGCGTCGTGCCGGCAGATCGTGCTGCCGTTCCCGGTGATCGACAACGACGAGCTCGCGAAGATCGTGCACGTCAACGACGACGGCGACCAGCCCGGCCTGTCGGCGGTCACCATCCACGGCCTGTACCCCGTGAACGGTGGGGGAGAAGCGCTGCGTGACGCGCTGGACCGGGTGCGCCGCGAGGTGTCCACGGCCATCGCCGCTGGTGCCCGGGTGATCGTGCTGTCGGACCGCGAGTCCACCGAGTCGATGGCACCGATCCCCTCGCTGCTGCTCACCTCTGCCGTGCACCACCACCTCATCCGCGAGAAGGCCCGTACCCGGGTCGGTCTGCTTGTCGAGGCCGGTGACGTCCGCGAGGTGCACCACGTGGCGCTGCTCATCGGCTACGGCGCCGCCGCCGTCAACCCGTACCTCGCCATGGAGACCGTCGAGGACCTCGCCCGCGACGGTGCACTCCCCGGAGTGAGCTACAAGGAGGCGCAGAAGCACCTCATCAAGGCGCTGGGCAAGGGCGTCCTGAAGGTCATGTCCAAGATGGGCATCTCGACCATCGCGTCCTACACAGGAGCGCAGGTCTTCGAGGCACTCGGGCTGTCGCAGGAGCTCGTCGACGAGTACTTCACCGGCACCACGTCGCGGCTCGGCGGCATCGACCTCGACGTCATCGCTGAGGAGACGGCAGCCCGGCACCGTCGTGCCTACCCCGGCGACTCGGCGGACCGTCGGCACCTGCGGCTTGAGGTCGGCGGCGAGTACCAGTGGCGTCGTGAGGGCGAGATCCACCTGTTCAACCCGGAGACCGTTTTCGCGCTGCAGCACTCCACCCGGACGCAGCAGTACGACAAGTTCAAGGAGTACACCGGCAAGGTGGACGCGCTGTCGGCGCAGGCCGGGACCTTGCGCGGGCTGTTCACGCTGCGCGAGGGACTCCGTCCGCCGGTGCCGCTGGACGAGGTGGAGCCGGTCTCCGCGATCGTGTCGCGCTTCAACACCGGCGCCATGTCCCTCGGGTCGATCTCGCCTGAGGCGCACGTGACGATGGCGCTGGCCATGAACTCGATCGGTGGCCGTTCCAACACCGGTGAGGGCGGCGAGGACGTCGAGCGCCTGCACGACCCGGCCACGCGCAGCGCCATCAAGCAGGTCGCCTCAGGTCGCTTCGGGGTGACCTCGGAGTACCTCGTGAACGCCAGCGACATCCAGATCAAGATGGCGCAGGGCGCGAAGCCCGGAGAGGGCGGTCAGCTGCCCGGTCCGAAGGTCGACGCCTACATCGCCAAGATGCGGCACTCGACAGCCGGCGTGGGGCTCATCTCGCCGCCGCCGCACCACGACATCTACTCGATCGAGGACCTGGCTCAGCTGATCCACGACCTCAAGAACGCCAACTCCGGCGCTCGGATCCACGTGAAGCTGGTGGCCGAGGTCGGGGTCGGGACGGTCGCCGCAGGCGTGTCCAAGGCGCATGCCGACGTGGTCCTCATCTCGGGTCAGGACGGCGGTACGGGCGCATCGCCCCTCACCTCGCTCAAGCACGCGGGTGCGCCGTGGGAGCTCGGTCTGGCGGAGACGCAGCAGACGCTGCTGCTCAACGGCCTGCGCGACCGGATCACCGTGCAGGTCGACGGGCAGCTCAAGACCGGCCGTGACGTCCTCATCGCCGCGCTGCTCGGCGCTGAGGAGTTCGGCTTCGCGACCGCGCCGCTCGTCGTCAGCGGTTGCATCATGATGCGCGTCTGCCACCTCGACACCTGCCCGGTTGGCATCGCGACCCAGAACCCGACGCTCCGCGAGCGGTTCAGCGGCAAGCCGGAGTTCGTCGTGACTTTCTTCGAGTACATCGCCGAGGAGGTCCGGGAGCACCTCGCGAAGCTGGGCTTCCGCTCGATCGAGGAGGCCATCGGGCACGCCGAGGTGCTGGACACCCGTCGTGCGATCGAGCACTGGAAGGCCGCTGGGCTGGACCTCGCGCCCGTCCTGCACGTGCCCGACCTGCCGGCCGGCACCCCGTTGACCAAGCAGGTCGAGCAGGACCACGGCCTGGACCGGGCGCTGGACAACACCCTGCTGCAGCTGTGCGAGGGCGCCCTGGCCGACGGTACGAAGGTCTCCCTCGAGCTGCCGGTGCGCAACGTCAACCGGACCGTGGGCACCATGCTCGGGGCCGAGCTGACCCGCCGCCACGGCGGAGCCGGGCTGCCTGAGGGCACCATCGACATCACCTTCACCGGCTCCGCCGGGCAGTCGTTCGGGGCCTTCATCCCTCGCGGCATCACGCTGCGGCTGCACGGCGACGCCAACGACTACGTCGGCAAGGGCCTGTCGGGTGGGCGCATCGTCGTCCGGCCCGCGCTGGACGCCACCTTCGTCGCTGAGGACAACGTCATCGCCGGCAACACGCTGCTCTACGGAGCGACCGGCGGATCGCTGTTCGTACGCGGTCGGGTGGGGGAGAGGTTCTGCGTCCGCAACTCCGGCGCGACCGCCGTCGTCGAGGGCGTCGGTGACCACGCCTGCGAGTACATGACCGGTGGCCGCGTCGTGATCCTCGGGCCGACCGGCCGCAACGTCGCGGCCGGCATGAGCGGAGGCATCGCCTACATCGCCGACCTCGACGTCGCCGACGTGAACCAGGAGATGGTCGACCTCGAGGAGCTCGACGCGGGGGATGTGGAGACGCTCCGGCAGATGCTCGCCGACCACATCACCGAGACGGGGTCGCCGCTTGCGGCCGAGCTCGTCGAGGACCTCTCGCGCTTCACCAAGGTGATGCCCCGCGACTACAAGCGGGTGCTCGCCGAGCTCGCCGCTGCTGACCTCGTCACGGCTGGGAGCTGACGCATGGCCGACCCCCAGGGATTTCTGAAGATCAACCGGCAGACGCCTGTCCGGCGGCCCGTCGACGTCCGCATCCGGGACTGGAAGGAGGTCTACGAGGACTTCCCTGCGGAGGCCTCGAAGGACCAGGCGGCCCGGTGCATGGACTGCGGGATCCCCTTCTGCCACAACGGTTGTCCGCTCGGCAACCTCATCCCGGAGTGGAACGACTTCGTCTACCGCGACGACTGGCACGAGGCCATCGAGCGGCTGCACGCGACGAACAACTTCCCGGAGTTCACCGGTCGCCTCTGCCCGGCGCCGTGCGAGTCGGCGTGCGTCCTCGGCATCAACGCCGACCCGGTCACGATCAAGCAGATCGAGGTCGAGATCGTGGACCGCGCCTTCGAGGAGGGCTGGGTGACGCCCCAGCTGCCGCGGCACAAGACCGGTCGCCGCGTCGCGGTCGTCGGCTCCGGCCCGGCCGGGCTCGCGGCCGCGCAGCAGCTCACCCGTGCTGGGCACGACGTCGTCGTCTACGAGCGGTCCTCGCGCATCGGCGGCCTGCTCCGCTTCGGCATCCCCGAGTTCAAGATGGAGAAGCGGCACCTCGAGCGACGCCTGTCCCAGATGGAGGCAGAGGGGACCACCTTCAAGGCGGGTGTGAACGTCGGCGTCGACGTCACCGTCGATGAGCTACGAGCCTCGTGCGACGCGGTCGTGCTCGCGGGCGGCTCGACCCTGGGTCGCGACCTGCCGGCCCCTGGCCGCGAGCTCGACGGGATCCACCTGGCGATGGAGTACCTCGTGCCCGCGAACCAGGTGCAGGAGGGCGACCTCGAGACCTGGCCCATCAACGCCGAGGGCAAGCACGTGGTGATCATCGGCGGTGGCGACACCGGTGCCGACTGCCTCGGCACCGCGCACCGGCAGGGCGCGGCGTCGGTCACGCAGCTCGAGATCATGCCGGAGCCCCCCCGGACTCGCGCGGACTCGACCCCGTGGCCGGGCTGGCCGCTGATGTACCGCACCTCCTCCGCGCACGAGGAGGGCGGCGACCGGGTCTTCTCCGTCAACACCCAGCGCTTCGTCGGAGTGGACGGTCGGGTGGACGCCCTCGAGCTCATCGAGGTGGACGCGTCCTTCACGCCCATCCCCGGTACGGAGAAGACCCTCCCGGCTCAGCTGATCCTGCTGGCCATGGGGTTCACGGGTCCACAGACGTCCGGTCTGCTCGAGGACCTCGGTGTGCAGATCGACGGCCGCGGCAACGTGGTCCGCTC
>JAODNB010000415.1 GCA_025464795.1 Frankiales bacterium | reverse complement strand
GGGCCGTCCGGCTCGGCGAAGACGGCGCGAAGCCGGGTGCCCCAGCCGATGTCGGACAACCGGCCGAGGGCCCTGCCCTCAGCCGCGCGCTCGCTGACGGCGATGTTCCCCGAGACGCCGAGGGTCTCCTTCACGGCGGTGGGCCACTGCGCCCGCGGCTCCACGACGACACCAGGGCGACCCAGGGATGCGCGGGCTGCGTCCAGTGCGGCTGCGGACACCTCCGACGACAGGGGCTGCCCGAGGCACCGGTCGCACCGGCCGCACGGCGCCGCCCCGGGATCGTCCAGCTGGCGCCGGAGGAACTCCATGCGGCAGCCGTCGGTGGCGATGTAGTCCCGCATCGCCTGTTGCTCAGCAGCGCGATCCGCGGCGACCTGGGCGTAGCGCACCGCGTCGTAGGACCACGGCTGGCCCGTCGCGATCCAGCCGCCCTGCACCTTGCGGACGGCCCCGTCGACGTCGAGGACCTTGAGCATCGTCTCGAGCCGCGTGCGCCGGAGCTCGACCCGCGGCTCGAGCGCGGCGGTGGAGAGCTTCTGCCCGTCCAGGGCTTGCAGGACCGTCCGCACCTGCTCCTCCGGAGGGAAGCCGAGCGAGGCGAAGTAGTTCCAGATCGCCTCGTCCTCGCGTCCTGGGAGGAGCACCACCTCGGCTCGGTCCACGCCACGGCCGGCACGGCCGACCTGTTGGTAGTACGCGATCGGTGACGCCGGAGCGCCGAGGTGCACCACGAAGCCGAGGTCCGGCTTGTCGAAGCCCATGCCCAGGGCGCTGGTGGCGACCAGCACCTTGATCCTGTTGCCCAGCAGGTCCTCCTCCGCCCGGAGGCGCTCGGCGTCGTCGCTCTTGCCGCTGTAGGAGGACGCGGTGATGCCCCGCGACCGCAAGAAGCCTGCGACCTCGTCGGTCGCGGCCACGGTCAGCGTGTAGACGATGCCGCTGCCCTCGGCCGTCGGCAGCCAGTCGGCCAGCCACGCGAGCCGGTGCGCCGGGTCGGGCAGCACCGCGACCGACAGGTGCAGCGACTCGCGCTCCAGGCCACCGCGCAGGACCAGGGTGTCCTCGCCGAGCTGTGAGGCGACGTCGGTGACCACGCGCGCGTTCGCGGTCGCCGTGGTGGCCAGGACGGGCACGCCGGCGGGGAGCTCGGTGAGCAGGGTGCGGATCCGCCGGTAGTCAGGGCGGAAGTCGTGACCCCAGTCGCTGATGCAGTGCGCCTCGTCGATGACCACCAGACCGGCCGTCGCGGCCAGCCGGGGGAGCACCTCGTCACGGAAGCCCGGGTTGTTCAGCCGCTCCGGGCTGACGAGCAGCACATCGGTGCGGCCTGCGGCGATCTCGGCGTAGACCGACTCCCACTGCTCGATGTTGCTGGAGTTGACGGTGACCGCCGCGATGCCGGCGCGCTCAGCGGCGGCGACCTGGTTGCGCATCAGGGCGAGCAGCGGGCTGACTATCACGGTCGGCCCGGCGCCACGGGCCCGCAGCAGCGCGGTCGCCACGAAGTAGACGGCTGACTTGCCCCACCCGGTCCGCTGCACGACGAGGGCGCGGCGTCGGTCCTCGACCAGGGCGGAGATCGCCGACCACTGGTCCTCCCGCAGCACAGCGGTGGGCCCTGCCAGGGCTCGGAGGACCTTCTCGGCTTCGGCTCGCACGGACCAGACGCTAAGCGGTGCGTCCGTCAGGCAGGGACGTTGTCCACATCGTCGAAGTCCGGATCCGCCCACTGGCGCGCCCGCTGCTCCTGGACCCGCCGCTGCTGGACGTTGAACCGCACCTCGCGGTGGATCTCCAGGTCGGCCGTGAGGACCCGGCGACGCCGGCCGTCAGGGCCGAGGTGCGACGGCAGCCGACCTGACTCGAGCAGGTGGATGACGGCTTTGGGCGACATGCCGAGCTCGACGGCCGCCTCTTCGATGCTCTTGTCGTCGCTCCTGTTCTCGCTCACGGCGCCATCCTGTCATCTAGCCCGCCGGCACGAGGCAGAACAGGTTCCCCTCGGGATCGGCGAGCGTTCGCCACTGCACCCCGAAGTCCGTGACGTCCTGCACGACAGAGGCACCCAGGGCCACTGCACGTGCCGTGTCTGCCTCGAGATCCTCCGTGTCCAGGTCCAGGTGGACCCTCGACCGGCCCTCGTCCAGGTGGTCGACCTGCTGGAACACCAGGCGGGGATGCCCCTCGGTAGCCGCGTGCAGCCCCAGGTACTGCCCGAACTCCCCACGCACCGTGGTCCCGAGCAGGGCGCACCAGAACGTCGCCAGCGCGTGCTTGTCACGGCAGTCGATCGTGACGGCTTCGAAACGGGGCGATGTCATACCTCTGCAACCTTGCAGAGTTATGGTCTGGGCGTGCCGACGCGGGGGGACTACGAGACCGCCGTCGCCACGCTGCGGGGGCAGCTGGCGGCGATGCCCTCCGGCGCGCCGATCCGGCTGGGGAAGAAGACGTCGAACCTGTTCCGCCCCCGGGCGGCCGCGGCGCAGCGCCTCGACGTCTCGTCGTTCAACGGCGTCCTCGAGGTCGGGGAGGGGTTCGCTGACGTCCTCGGCATGACGACGTACGAGGACCTCGTCGACGCGACGCTGCCGACCGGGCAGATGCCCCTGGTCGTCCCGCAGCTCAAGACCATCACCCTCGGCGGCGCCGTCACAGGTCTGGGCATCGAGAGCTCGAGCTTCCGCAACGGGGTCCCTCACGAGTCGGTGCTCGAGATGGACGTGCTGACCGGCGCAGGTGACGTGGTCACGTGCTCGCGCGACCAGAACGCCGACCTGTTCCACGGGTTCCCGAACTCCTACGGCACCCTCGGCTACGCGCTGCGCTTGCGCATCGAGCTCGAGCCCGTGCAGCCCTACGTGCACCTGCAGCACGTGCGCTGCTCCTCGGTCGCCGAAGCGGTGGGCGTGATGCGGGACCACAGCGCCGACTTCTGCGACGGCACCTGGTTCTCGCCCACGGAGGTCTACGTGACCCTGGGCTCGTGGTGCGCCCGGCCGCCGCTGCTCAGCGACTACACCGGGATGGCGATCTACTACCGGTCGATCCAGAGCCGGAGCGAGGACTGGCTGACGATCCGCGACTACCTGTGGCGCTGGGACACCGACTGGTTCTGGTGCAGCCGCGCGTTCGGGGTCCAGAACCCGCGCGTCCGTCGGCTCATCCCCCGCAGGTACCTGCGCTCGGACGTCTGGTGGAAGCTCGTCGCCTTCGAGCAGAAGCACCGCTTCAAGGCCCGGTACGACAGGCGCCGCGGACTGCCCGACCGCGAGGAGG
>JAODNB010000410.1 GCA_025464795.1 Frankiales bacterium | reverse complement strand
AGGGCGAAGAACGCGGCGGTGATGACCGGGAAGGCCATCAGCACCAGGATCGAGGTGACGAGCATGTTCCAGGTGAAGATCGGCATCCGGAACATCGTCATGCCGGGCGCCCGGAGCGTGATGATCGTGGTGATGAAGTTGACCGAGCCGAGGATCGTCCCGAGACCGGCGGTGATCAGGCCGACGATCCACAGGTCGGACCCGAGGTTGGGCGAGTGGATGATGTCGTTGAGCGGCGCGTAGGCGAACCAGCCGAAGGACGCGGCACCGTCAGGGGTCAGGAACCCGGAGATGACCGTGAGGCCACCGAACAGGTAGAGCCAGTAGGAGAAGGCGTTCAGGCGCGGGAAGCTCATGTCCGGCGCGCCGATCTGCAACGGCATGATGTAGTTCGTGAACCCGAACGCCAGCGGCGGGGCCACCAGGAACATCATGATCGCGCCGTGCATGGTGAACAGGGAGTTGTACTGCTCCTGGCTCACGAGCTGCAGGCCCGGGCGGGCCAGCTCGGCACGCATGATCTCCGCGAGGATGCCGGAGAACAGGAAGAAGCCGAAGCCGGTGCACAGGTAGAGCAGCCCGATGACCTTGTGGTCGGTCGTGGTGAGGACCTTGACGACCTTGCTGCCCAGGCCCGGAGCGGGCCGGCGGTTCGCGACGGGGGGTGCCGCGCTCTCGATGAGGGTCATCAGTTGTCTCCGGTCACGAGTGCGGCGCCCAGCTCGTTGGCGGCGGCGTTCGGGTCAGCCTTCAGACCCGCGATGTAGGTGTCGTAGTCGGCCTGCGAGACGACCTTCACCACGAAGTTCATGCGGTCGTGCTTCTCCCCGCACAGCTCGGCGCAGCGACCCGTGTAGGTGCCCTTCTCGGTCGGCTTGATCTCGAAGGCGTTGAGGCGGCCCGGGATGACGTCGCGCTTGAACAGGAAGTCCGGCACCCAGAAGGAGTGAATGACGTCGGGGCTGGTCTCGATGAACTTGATGCGCTTGTTCACCGGGAGCACGAGCACGGCCTCCTGGCCCTTCGCGGGCTCACCGGTGACCTGGACCTTGTCGTCCATGTAGTTGAACTGCCAGTTCCACTGGAACCCGACGACGCCGATGGTGACGTCCGGGTTCGGGGTGAGCTTGTTGACCTTGTTCTCACCGACTGCGGTGTAGAAGAACAGCACGGCGATGATCACGAACGGCACGACCGTGTAGAGCACCTCGATGGGGAGGTTGTAGCTCACCTGGCGCGGGAGCTCCTCGGTCTTCTTGCGGTCGCGGATGACGGTGAGGGCGATCAGGACGTACATCGCCAGACCGACCGCGGCAGCGGCAGCCACCGAGCCCGTCCAGACGTCGTACATGACCTTGCCCTGCTCGCTCTTGGGCTGCGGCCAGCCGATCCCGAAGGCGTTGTCGTACGCCTCCTTGCCCGTGCAGCCGCTGGTGAGCAGCACGGTGCCGGCGGCGACCAGCGACAGCCGGAGCGCCTTCTTCGAGGAGGTTCTCAACCCCTGGACCTCTCTTGCAGCTAGCGGAACGACGAGCGTGGGCGAGGCTATCGCAGACGCTCACAGGTCTCCTGCTGAGGGTGCGCGTGTCCTACGGTCAGTCCGTGCCGCCCACGACGAACCTCGACAGCGCGTCGGGCCTACCGCTGCACCCGGCCGCACGCGAGGCCCTGCTGACCGCGGTCGACGAGGGCTGGGCCGACCCGTCGAGGCTGTACGCCAGCGCACGTCGGGCCCGTCAGCTCCTGGACGGCTCCCGAGCCGCGGTGGCATCCGTGCTCGGGGCGCGTCCCGAGGAGATCACCTTCACGAGCAGCGGCACCAGCGCCCTGTACGAGGGGGTGCGTGGCCTGGCGTCCGCTCGCGCGCGCGTCGGTCGGCACGTGGTGCACAGCGCTGTCGAGCACTCCGCGGTCCTGCACGCGGTGGCGTCACTGGACACCTCGGTCGTGGGTGTCCAGCGGTCCGGGGCGGTGGTGGCGTCGGAGTTCGCCGCGGCGGTTCGCGAGGACACCGCCTTCGGCTGTCTCCTGGCTGCCTCGCACGAGGTCGGCACCCTGCAGCCCGTCGCCGACGTCGCCGAGCGCGTGGGATCGGTCCCGCTGCTCGTCGACGCCTGCCAGCTGGTCGGCCGGGCCGCGGTGCCGGCCGGGTGGTCGGTGCTCGCCGCCTCTGCGCGCAAGTGGGGCGGACCGACCGGCGTGGGAGTCCTGGCCGTGCGTACGGGGGTGAGGTTCGCTCCCGGCTGGCCCGAGGACGAGCACCAGCACGGCCGCTGGCCCGGGCCGCCACCGCTCCCGCTCCTGCTCGCCTCCGCCGTCGCGCTCGAGGCCGCCGTCATGGAGTCCGCCCAGGAGGACGTCCGGCTGCGCGGGCTCGTGGACCGGATCCGGGCCGCCGTCGCGACGATCCCGGACGTCGAGGTCGTCGGTGACCCCGTCTCGAGGCTGCCGCACCTCGTCACGTTCTCGTGCCTGTACGTCGACGGGGAGTCGCTCGTCCGGGCCCTCGACGCCGAGGGGTTCGAGGTGTCGAGCGGTTCGTCCTGCACCTCGTCGAGCCTGGAGCCGTCGCACGTGCTCGTCGCGATGGGGGTGCTCAGCCACGGCAACATCCGGGTCTCGCTGTCGCGGACGACCACCGCCGACGACGTCGACCGCTTCCTGGGCGTGCTCCCGGGCATCGTGGCTGACCTGCGAGCGCAGGCGGGCGTGTGAAGACCCTCGACTGCCTGGGCAGGCGCTGCCCGGTCCCCGTGATCGAGCTGGCCAAGGCCCTTCCGAACCTCGAGGTCGGGGACCTCATCGAGGTGCTCTCGGACGACCCTGCCTCCGCCAACGACATCCCGGCGTGGTGCCGGATGCGCGGCCAGGGCTTCGAGGGCGGCTCCGCCCCGTCGTACCTCGTCCGCCGCCTCAGCTGACCGCGACGGGCTCAGGGACCGGGTCACGCAGCAGCGTCGCGACGCACACCAGGTCGACTGCTCCGGCAAGGGCCAGCACCGCGTGCGGAGGCAGGACCTCGGCCAGTGCCCCCGCCAGGGCGATGCCGGCTCCCTGGATCCCCATCATCAGCCCCTGCTGGAAGGACAGCAGCTGACCGCGGATGTCATCGGGGAGCCGGGCCAGCAGCCGTCCGTCGAGGACCTGCGAGACCGCTCCGCCCAGAGCCGCGACGAGGTTGACGGCGACAGCCACGAGGACCGGCGGGTGCGTCAGGTAGACCAGCAGACCGAGCCCGCAGAGCATGGCGACCGGGACGACCAGGTGCGGCCGGTGGGCCAGGTCGAGCCGGGCACCCAGGGCCTCGGCGAGGATCGTGCCGAGGGCAGCCGCGGCGAGCAGGAAGCCGATGGCCGTGGGTCCGTGGTGCAGGTCGCTGGCGTAGGGGGTGGCCAGTGCGTCCACGGAGCTGATGCACGCCGCGGGCAGCCACATCATGAGCATCAGCCGGCGGAGCGGGCCGAAGCGCATGGCCGTCACGGTCGCCCGCATCCCGTCCCGGGCCCTCCGGCGCTCCGTCGCCCGTGCAGGCCGCCAGACGGTGCCGAGGCGCAGCAGCAGCGCCGAGCCGACGAAGGACAGCGCGTCCACCACGAGCAGGGTCCGCGAACCGACAGCCGCCAGCGCGAGCCCCCCGACGGCGAAGCCGAGCAGCAGGGCGCTCTGCGAGATGACCCGCATCATCGAGCGGGCGCGGACCCAGTGCTCGTCGTCCAGGACGTCCGCCAGCGTCGCCGACCGCGCTCCGCTGAACAGCGGCGCGATCACTCCCGTTACCGCGGCCAGAGCGAGCAGGACCACGATCGGCGTCCCCGGGATCGCCATGGCCCCCACCAGCGCTGCACACAGCAGGTCGCACACGACGAGCAGCCGCCGGGCAGGGAAGCGGTCCGCGAAGCCGGAGAGCAGGAACGCGCTGAAGGCCTGAGGCACGAAGGCGCAGCCCAGCGTCAGCGAGGACAGCAGCGGCGACTGCGTCCGGCCGTAGATGAGGACCGAGAGGGCGACCTCGGCGGCCACCGTTCCCGTGAGTGACACGGCGTGTGCCGTGAGAATGGCCGGCATCTCCGGCCTTCTCAGCACCTGCGCGTACGTCGCCATGCCGGTCAGGGTTCCGTGTCGCGGCATCGGGGACTAACGTTTCGGCTGTGACCGAAACATGATCGAGCTGCGGATGAGCGAGCAGGACGTCCTGCGACTGCGCTTCGCGGTCTCTCCGCTCTGGGAGACGCTCGCGGCCGTCCGCGCGATCACGACTGGGCCGGTGCCCGCGGTCATCGAGCCCTGGCGTCGCAGCCTCGACCTCGCCGGGCTCGACGCCTGGGCCCTCGCGGCCGTCCAGGCACAAGGCCACTACACACCGGACTTCCTCACGCCGCCTCCCGTCGCGGGCGAGCGCAGCATCGACACCGAGCTCGACCTCGTGCGCCAGACGCCGACAGCTGTCGTCCGTGACGAGCTGCAGCGATGCCTCGACAACCGCCGGGCGCCAGGGCCCGATGACCCGCTGCGCTCGCTGGTCGCCCGGCCCGCCTGGGCACGCGAGCTCCTCGTGCGGCAGATGAGAGCGGCGTGGGAGCGGCTGCTGCTCCCCTCCTGGCCTCGGCTGCACCGGGTTCTCGCTACGGACGTGGACCACCGGTCGCAACGGCTCGTGACCGGCGGCATCGCGCACCTGCTCGAGGACCTCGACCCAGCCGTGTCCTGGTCGGACTCCTCCCTGCGGGTACGCGGGCCGGTCAAGGAGGCCCGAGACCTCGCCGGAGAGGGCGTCGTCCTGATGCCGTCGGTGTTCGTGACGGGCCGCCCCCTCGTCGTGCTGGACGAGCCCTACCAGCCGACCTTGATCTACCGGGCCCGCGGGATCGCGAACGCGTGGGAGGGCACGGTGGCCCCCGCCGATGCCCTCGTTCGCCTGCTTGGACGCGGCCGCGCCGACCTGCTGGCCCTGCTGGACTCCCCCGCCGGTACAGGCTCGCTGGCCGTGGGACTCGCCCGGTCTGCGGGCACGGTCAGCGAGCACCTGCAGGTGCTGCGCACGGCCGGACTGGTCGACGTGCGCCGCACCGGGCGGACCTCGCGCTGGACCCGCACTGCGCTCGGCGACGCCCTCGTCGCCGGCCCACTGACGTCCTAGGAGTGGCTCGCGATCTCCGCGGCCGCGTCGTCGCCGAAGGCCTTCGCGAAGCGGGCCAGGAGCTGCTCCGTCGTGAAGGAGTAGTCCTGCGGACCGACGGACTCCACGACGTAGGTCGCGAGCAGCGCACCGAGCTGCGCTGCGCGCTCGAGGTCGAGACCCCAGGCCCGACCGGTGAGGAAGCCCGCACGGAAGGCATCGCCCGTGCCCGTGGGGTCGACAACCACGTCCGCCTCGACCACCCCGACCGAGATGTCAGGCTCGCCCTTGCGCGAGATCACGGAGCCCTTGGCGCCGTGGGTCGTGATGCGGGTGTCGACGAGGTCGAGGATCTCGGCGTCCGACCAGCCGGTCTTCTGCGCGACCAGCCCCGCCTCGTACTCGTTGGTGAACAGGTAGTGCGCACCCTCGACCAGGGCCTTGATGGCCTCGCCGTCGAGGAAGGTCAGCGTCTGCGAGGGGTCGGCGGCGAACGCGACGCCGCGGTCGCGGCACTCGGCGGTATGGCGGAGCATCGCGCCGGGGTCGTTCGGGCTGACCAGGACGAGGTCGGCGGCCACGTCGTCCAGGGAGATCCCCGCGGCCTCAGACATGGCGCCCGGGAAGAACGTGCCGATCTGGCTGAGGTCCTG
>JAODNB010000409.1 GCA_025464795.1 Frankiales bacterium | reverse complement strand
CCTTCCCGACGTCCAGAGACGGGTCGCAGTGCAGCCCGAAGATCACGTCCACGCCGGCGAGGTGGCCCTCGGCGATGACGTCGAGCGCGCCGCCCGGCATCTGCTCCTCCGCGTGCTGGAACAGCAGGCGCACCGTGCCCTCGAAGGGCGTCGCGGCGAGCTCCAGCCCGGCACCGAGGACCACGGCGGTGTGCACGTCGTGACCGCAGGCATGGCAGACCCCGTCCACGGTCGAGCGGTAGGGCACCTGCTTCTCGTCCTGCAGGGGAAGCGCGTCGATGTCGGCGCGCAGCGCGACGACAGGGCTGCCCGACCCGATGTCGCACACCAAGCCGCTCCCACCCGCGAGTCGCGCCGGTGCGAGACCGGCCCGGGTGAGTTGCTCGACGAGCAGCGCCGTGGTGGCGTGCTCCTGGCGCCCGAGCTCGGGATGGCTGTGCAGGGTCCGTCGGAACGCGATCAGGTCGATCACGGTCGACCGTTCGCGAACTCTGCGACCAGGCTGTCGACGACCGCATGCAGGTCCCCGCCGCTGGCCGCCGCGACGGCACGCTGCCGCAGGTAGGAGGACCCGCGGGTCACCGTCTCGCTGATGCGCGCGAGCTCCTCCACGCAGCCGAGCCGCTCAGCGGTCGGGGTGAGGTCATGAGCCAGCTCGAGCAGGGCGTCGCGCACCGGCACCGTCGACTCGTCGTCCCGGATGATCTCGGCGTCCAGGCCGTACCGGGCTGCCCGCCACTTGTTCTCCCGGACCACCCATCCCTTAGGCATGGGCAGCGTGTAGCCCTTGTCGATCTCGCGATCCAGCACGTCGACGAGGCACTGCGACAGCGCGGCCACCATCCCGACCTCGTACAGGGTCGGGAGCCCGTCGCAGATGCGGAGCTCGACCGTGCCGAAGTGGGGGTGCGGCCGGATGTCCCACCACACCTCCTTGATGGACCCGATGGTCCCCGTCGAGATCAGCGTCTCCATGTAGGACTCGAACTCCGGCCAGTCGGCGAGCTGGTACGGCAGGCCAGCGGTCGGCAGGTTCTCGAACACCTTCGACCGGGCCGAGGCCAGTCCCGTGTCGTGGCCGACCCAGAAGGGCGACGAGGCCGACAGGGCGAGCAGGTGCGGGATGTAGGCGGTGAGTGCGTTGACGATCGGGATCGCCTTCTCCGGTGACCGGACGCCGACGTGCACGTGGACCCCGAAGATCTGCAGCTGTCTGGCCAGCCACTGCATGTCCTCGAGGAGCTTGGCGTACCGCAGGTCCGGGCTGATCGTCTGCGTCGCCCAGTCGGTCGTCGGGTGCGTCCCGGCGCACATCAGCGAGAGGCCGCGCTTGTCCACCAGCGGCGTCAGCTCCGCCACCGTCCCCGCGAGGTCCACCGTGGCCTCCGCCACCGTCGTGCAGACGCCCGTGATGATCTCGATCGTCGACTCGAGCAGCTCGTGCTTGGCCTTCGGGTGCTCGCGGCCCGGGGAGAGCTCCTCGAGGATCTCCGAGGCCCCGCTGGTCAGCTCCCGCGACTGCTGGGACACCAGCTGCAGCTCCCACTCCACGCCGAGGCTCGACCGCGACGAGGAGATGAACGGGATCTGCATCGACGAAGCCTATGTGTGCTGGACCAGCAGTGTGGGGCGGTCGGAGAAGACCCCGTCCAGCCCGAGCCAGGTAGCCCGTCGCATGCTCCACCGGGTCTGCACGTCCCAGCCGAAGGCCAGCATCCCCTCGGCGTGCACCCGAGCGACCAGCCGGCGGGTCCACCTGCCGTGCCGGATGTTGACGGCGTCGACCCCCGAGGCCGCGAGGACGGTGAGAACGGGGGCGGCGTTGAACAACGCGTCCCGCCAGCGCAGCTGGGTCACGAGCCGGATGTCGGGGTCGATCCGGCGCCACCGGGCGCACGAGCCGGGTCCCCCGACCAGCCACAACCGCGCCAGGTCGAAGCCCGCCGCGCGGGCGACCGCCACGGTCTCCTCTGCGCCCTTGCCGGGGCCCTTCATGTCGACCGAGAGGTCGAAGTCCGTTCCGCAGGCGTCGAACAGCTCCGCCAAGGTCAGCGTGCCGGCGGCGGGTGCGTCGTGGGAGAGCACGGGTACGCCGTCGAGCAGCCAGATGTCGGACTCCAGTGCGCGGACGCCCTTGGCGAGGCTGTTGCGAAAGGCCGCGAGCGAGTTCTCCGGCGCCTCGGCCATCCCGCCCCGATGAGCGAACCCCAGGAAGCGGTCAGTCCTCGTCAGCCGACTCTCCCTGCGCCGGGACGTGGAACTCGGGCTGCGGGTCGCGAGACCAGCTGGTGGTCATCGACCTGGCGACGTGGAAGCGGTCGACCTCGTCGAGCCGGGTGTTCCGACGGAGCAGCGGAAGCGCGATGCAGACGGCAACCACGACGAAGGCGGCGATCACGAGGTAGAGCACGGGCACTGTCCTTCCGGACGCTGTGGACCCCCCAGCAGACACCTCCGATCCTAGAGGTGCCTGGCCGTGGAAACACCCTCACGCTCTCAGGTCGCTCCCAGGAGAGCGCTAGGGCGCCCGCCGGGCGCGGACGCCGCGCAGCCCGATCAGGAGCACGCCCGTCCCCAGCACCAGAGAGAACCCGGTCAGCACGACGTGGACGATCAAGAAGCTCGTGGGCGAACCGCCTGAGAACGACCGGTCGTCCTGCCAGATGTTGTGCAGGAAGGTGGGCCAGAGAACCCACTGGAACGCGCCGACGAGGAGCAGGTAGGCCGCAGAGCGGCGCGAGAGGACCACGACGACCAGTATTGTGGCTGCATCATGCGGACCCCCCGAGGCCTCACGGCCAGCGCCGGCCTGCTGCTGTCCGGGCTCCTCGTCCTCACGCCGACGGTCGCGGCGGCCGCACCGGGCACGATCGGCGGCGACCGCCTTGCCACCCACGGGTACGTGGTCGCCGAGGGCGCCCCTGCACTCCCCCGCGGCCTGGTCGCGGCCGGCTGGATGGTGGCTGACCTCGACTCGGGCGACGTCCTGGCCGCGAAGAACCCGCACGGGCAGTTCGCCCCCGCAAGCACCCTGAAGACGCTGACGGCCGAGACGCTGATCCCGAAGCTGGCACCCACGATGTCGATCATCCCGACCTTCGACGACGTCAACGTCGACGGCTCCAAGGTCGGACTGCAGCAGCACCTCCGCTACACCGCAGCGGAGCTGTTCACGGCCATGCTCGTCGTCTCCGGCAACGACGCCGCCAACACGCTCGCCACCGCCAACGGGGGGGTGCCCAAGACGGTCGAGGAGATGAACGCGGAGGCCGCCCGGCTGCACGCCCTGGACACCCACGCGGCCAACGCCAACGGGCTCGACGACCCGACGCAGCTCACCAGTCCGTACGACCTCGGGCTCATCGCCCGGGCGGCCATGGAGCTCCCGACGTTCCGCATGTACGTCGCCACGAAGCACTCGCACATCCGCGGGCCGGGGAAGAGCCAGATCGCGATCAGCAGCCACGACAAGCTGCTCTACAACTACCCGGGCACGATCGGTATCAAGAACGGGTTCACCGTGAAGGCCCGGGCGACCTTCGTCGGGGCGGCCACGCGTGGTGGGCACACCCTGCTGGTGGTGCTGATGCGGACCGCCCCCCGCTACTGGCCCGAAGCCGCCAGCCTGCTCGACTGGGGGTTCGCGGCGACGGCGGCGGGCGTCGCGCCGGTGGGCAAGCTCGTGGACGCCGAGCCCCGTCCCGAGACCGCTGGTGAGCCGCAGGCCGCACCGGTACGACCCGCCGCGGCGCGCCTGACAGTGGCCTCCAAGCCCAGCAGCGGCGCAGGCCTGCCCCTCCTGCCGACGGCAGTTCTCGCCACCGGCGCCGCAGTGCTGGGAGGCGGCGTCCTCAGGGGCCGCCGTCGCCGACCACGGCGCATGAGCCTGCCCAAGCTCTAGGCTGCCGCGGCCTACTCGGCTGCCGATGAAGGCGTCGAGGCCCGCGCGGGCCTTGGCGCGGACGGCACGGCGAAGCAGCGGCGTCCCACCGAGCAGCCTGCCCGACAGTCCAAGAGCCTGACCGGCCCAGCGATGGAAGTCGAAGGCGTCCGTCTGCGCCTTGATGAGCCCGCCCTCGAACGTGAACGAGGACGACACGTCGTTGACCACCGACCGACCTGTCTGCGCGAAGGTGTAGCGCGCGATCCAGCGCGCCGATCCCACCGCGTCGTCGGCGCTGCAGGACACGAGGTCCAACGTCAGGTCCTGGGAGCGGCTCGTCAGCATCCGCCACATCTGGCCGGGCTCGCCGTCCTTCAGACCGACGAAGACCGGGTCGCTGAACGTCGCGTCGGCCGCGTAGGCAGCGGCCATCGTGTCTGCGTCCTTCGCGGCGAAAGCGCGGTAGAACCCCTCCAGGAGCTGCTGGGCAGTCATGGGGGCACCCTAGCGACGCAGCAGGCCCTGGACGGTCCGGAGGGCGTGGATCCCGACGGCCGCGAGGACAGCCCCACCGGCGGCGGCGGTGACCGTCGCAGCGAGCTGCACCTTCTGCGCCCCGTGGACCGGGGCCGCAGGCGCCGTGGGCTTCGTGGGCGCCGTGGGCTTCGTGGCCACCTTCGCGGCCGACGGGGTGGGCTCCTCCGCGGGTGTCTTCGACTCCCAGGACCGCTGCATGGTTCCCACCTTGCCCTGGAGGGCCTCTGACAGCGGGCTCGGCGCGCCGTCCTCGGTCACGTTGAGGTCCGTGTCGGCGTACTCCTCGGGGATGCCGGCCTTGCGCGCCTGTGCGGCATCAGCCGTGCCCGAGGGGCGCACGTCGTCGTCGTACGGGGCCGTCACGATGAACGCCGCCGTGTAGAGGATGAGCCGCGAGACCAGGTTGAGGAACAGCAGGAGGCCGACGACGACGGCGAAGGTGCCGTAGGTGGCCTCGCCCTTGCTGGTCGTCCGTCCGATGTAGAACGCCGCGAAGAACTTCAGCACCTCGAACCCGACGGCGCCGAAGACCGCGCCGCGCAGGATCGGACGCACGGGGGTGGGCACCTTCGCCAGGC
>JAODNB010000329.1 GCA_025464795.1 Frankiales bacterium | reverse complement strand
CAGCCGCACCACACGCTGCACGGCGCGTCGGGGCGGATCACCGCGGACAACCCGCGCGCCGGCTTCGTCGGGGATCCTGCCGACGGCGTGTACGCCCATCCCACTGTCGTGTCAGGGGTGACGAAGGACGACGCGCTCTACCAGAACGAGACCTTCGGGCCGCTGGTGCCCGTGATGCGCTTCTCCACCTTCGACGAGGCGGTCGACCTCGCCAACGCCCACGGCTACGGGCTCTCGTCGGCGATCTACACCTCGTCACCTCAGACCGCCTTCCACTTCCGGGCCCAGGTGTCCGCCGGCATGCTCTCGGTGAACAACTCGACGTCGGGTGCGGAGGCGCACCTGCCCTTCGGCGGGAACGGCAAGAGCGGCAACGGCTCGCGGCAGAGCGGCGTCTGGGTGCTCGACCAGTTCACCCGCTGGCAGTCGATGAACTGGGACTACGCCGGCAAGCTGCAGAAGGCCCAGATGGACACCGAGACCACGACGGTGGTCTCCACCGCCGACGCCGACTTCCGCCTCTGACCCCCCGTACCCCCACTTCCCTGATCTCGTCTGACTCCCTCACGAGCTTCTGAGCGTGAGCAGGGTGCTGCACCGGCCCGGATCGTGAGATGAGATCAGGGAAGTCAACCGGTGGCGCGGTACCAGCGGGGGCTGGTGTTCGGAGGTGGGGTGAACGACGCCTTGAGCACGAGCAGGGACGGCCGGTTACTCGCGATCCCTTGTGCCACAGCCGATCCGAGCTCCTCCACCTTGACCTCACGTGACTCGACCCGGAACGCCCGGGCGAGCGCGACGAAGTCCGGCGGCTCCAGGTCGCAGCCCAACGGCCGCTCCCCGTCCTTGGTGAAGTCGTACGCCAGCATCCCGTAACCGCCGTCGTCCACAAGCACCGTGGTCAGGGGGATCTGCTCCTGAGCGGCGGTCGCCAGATCGCCGCAGGCGAACAGGAAGCCGCCGTCCCCGACGAGGGCCACCGCCGGGCGACCGGACAGTGCAGCACCGAGGCCGGCCGGGAAGCCGAAGCCGAGGGTCCCCCAGCCGACGGGGTAGGCAAGCCCCCGCGGCCGAGGCACCCGGCCGAACCCGCCGAACCAGTACCCGGGGATGCACATGTCCGCCACGACGACGGTGTCCTCGGTCAGCCCGGACTCGAACGCGTCGAGGAAGGCGGTCTCAGGTCCCTCGTAGAGCTCGCGGCCCGCGGGGCGCGTGAACCACGGCGCCAGAGGCCTTACGGGAAGGTGGTCGAGCAGCACCGTGATGCCGGCGACGGCATCGAGCGGCACGTGCACGTCCGGCTCGAGGTTTCCCGGGTGCACTGGGTCCACCGTCACCACCCACGGAGGACGCGGCTGGCGGAAGCCCTGGGTGTTCATCCCGTCGAGGTCCGACCCGACCACGACGACGAGGTCGGCCGCGTCCCAGAGGTCTCCGGCCTCCTTGGCGTGCGGGGGCAGTGGGACGAGGTTCGGGTGGTCGGGGGGCAGCAGACCTCGGCCGCCGTACGAGGTCAGGAGTGGTGCGCCGAGTCGGGTGCACAGCTCGTGCACGAGCGGCCCGGCACCGGACGCCGTCGCGCCTCCGCCTGCCCACACCAGCGGCCTGGAGAACGGCCGCGGGAACGGGTCCCGGTCCGACAGGAACCCGCGCGTGGGAGGGACGTGCGTCTCCGGACCCGATTCCTCGACCGCGGCTGCGAGCAGGTCCGTCGGGATCTCCACGTACACCGGTCGCCGCGGGTGCAGCAGCGCCACTCTGCCGGCGCGCACGACCACGTCGTGCACGTCCTCGACCCGCTCGACCTTGATCTGCGCCTTGGTGACCGGACGGAAGAACGAGGCCTGATCGGTCGTCTCGTGGAGCACCCCGCGGAAGGTCCCGGGCCTGCGGCTCGTCGAGGGGATGTCCGTGGCGATGACGAGCAGCGGCGAGTGGCACGACCACGCCTCCCCCACTGCCGTCACGATGTTGGCGGCTCCGGGACCCGTCGTCGTCAGGGCGACCCCGAGCCGGCCGGTCGCTCGGGCGTAGCCGTCCGCTGCGTAGCCGGCGGTCTGCTCGTGGCGGACACCGACCAGCCGCACCCCGCTGTTCGGGAAGCCCTTCCAGGCGGCGAGGTTGTGAACCCCCGGAAGCCCGAACGCGATCTCGACGCCGAGCTCCTGGAGCCCCTGCACCAAGGCCCCACCTCCGGTGATCACGCCGTGAGCTCCTCGACGTTCGTGGTCGACAGGCCGAGCGCGGCGAGCACCTCGGTGGTGTGCTGTCCGAGCGTCGGCGGTGCGCGGTGCGGGCGGGGTCGTCGGTCGTCAAGCCGGTACGGGGACCCGACGACGGTCACGTCGCCGGCCGGGTGGGGCAGGGAGTGCAGCTGGCCCGTCGCCACGACCTGCGGGTCGGTCGGTAGCTGGCTGAGGTCCTGCACCGGCGCGCACGGTACGCCGGCCCGTCCGAGCACAGGGACCCATTCCCGCGCCGTCCGGGCCTGCAGCGCGGTCTCCAGGGCCAGTGTCATCGCTGCCCTGTCCGCGAGGCGACCGGCGTTGTTCGCCCATCCCTTCAGAGGGCTGACGTCGAGGGCGTCGCAGAGCGCCGCGAACTGGCTGTCGTTGCCGGCACCGATGATGAGCGGGCCGTCTGCGCACTGCAACGGACCGTAGGGCGCGAGGTTCGGGTGCGTGTTCCCGATCGGCCCGGGGACGACGCCTCCGATGAGGGCGTTGCTGGCCTGGTTGACCAGAGCAGCAACGGCGCTCTCGAACAGCCCGACCTCGACCTTGAGCGGCTTCCCGCTCGCCAGCCCGGCAACCGCTCCCACCGCGGCGTAGAGCCCGGTGACGACATCGGCGATCGCGACGCCGCTTCGCGTCGGCTCGGTCGTGCCGGTGATCGACATGAGCCCGCTGCGTGCCTGAGCCATGATGTCGTACCCCGGCTTGTCCCTGTCAGGACCGTCGCCCCCGAAGCCGCGGACCGACACCCAGACCGCAGATCCCTTGTCCCGCAGGCGATCCAGCCCGAAAGCGGAGAGGTGACGGGGCAGGAAGTTCTCCACGACGATGTCGGCGTGCTCCACCAGCGTGGCGACGACGGCCTGACCGGATGGAGCGGTCAGGTCGAGGGTCACGGAACGGCGGTCCCGGTTGACGGAGAGGAAGTACGTGGCGTCCTCGCCGTGGAACGGTGGCCCCCAGTGGCGGGTGTCGTCCCCGACCCCTGGGCGCTCGACCTTCACCACATCCGCGCCGAGGTCCGCCAGGACCATGCAGCAGTAGGGGCCGGCCAGCACCCGAGATAGGTCCAGCACCCGGACCCCCGACAGCGGGCCCTCCCGAGGTGGGAGGACCGGCCAGCCGGGTCCTGCGGAGAGGTCGTCGTCGAGCGAGGTCACGGGGGCACGCTTTCACACCCCAGTGCGTCAGGTCAGGTGGATGCGCTCCTCGAGCGGGTCCTTCGAGCGCGGGCCCGCCGGGTACGCGGGCACGAGCCGGTTCACAGCCGACAGCGGGGTCGCGATGTCCTCCAGCGACTTGCCCTCAGCGTCGACGCCGAGGACTGCGGCGACGATGCCACCGCCGATCATCACGGCAGCACCGAGCAGGTAGCCGAGGAACAGGTGGGTGCTGTTCTTGCCGTCCCCGACCAGCGAGCCGTAGATGACCGGCCCGAGGGCGCCGAAGCCCTGGGCGATGGCGAAGAACACGGCGATCGCCTTCGCCCGGACCTCGATCGGGAAGATCTCGCTGACCGTCAGGTAGGCGGCGCTGGCGCCGGCAGAGGCGAAGAAGAAGATGACCGACCAGGCCAACGTCTGCGTGACGCCGGTGAGAGCACCCGCCTGGAACAGGATGGCCGTCGCGAGCAGCAGGCTGCCGGACAGCAGGTAGGTCCCCGAGATCATCTTCCGCCGACCGATGGTGTCGAACAGGTGCCCGAGCAGCAACGGGCCCGCGAGGTTCCCGAGGGCGAAGGCGATGAAGTAGTACGGCAGTGAGCTGTCGCTGACGCCGTAGAACTGCTTCAGCACCAGCCCGTAGGTGAAGAAGATGGCGTTGTAGAGGAACGACTGCGTGATCATCAACGTCGCGCCCAGGGTCGCCCGCCGGGGCATCTCCTGGAACAGCACCTTCACCAGGGTGGTGTAGCCCATCTCGCTGGTCGGCGAGATCGTGATGGCCCGGCTCTCGTCGACCTCGGGCAGGCTGCCGTGCTTGTCCTGGACCCAGTGCTCCATGCGGGAGATCTCGGCCTCGGCCTCCTGCTCCCGGCCCTTCATCATCAGCCAGCGGGGGCTCTCGGGCAGGTGCCGTCGGACCAGCAGGATGACGAGTCCCAGGACCGGCCCGATGACGAAGCCGAGGCGCCAGGCGAGGTCCTTGCCGACGTTGTTGAAGATGATGAGCTGGGCGAAGGTCGCGATGAGAGCGCCGGCCCAGTAGGTGCCGTTCACGGCGATGTCGACCCGCCCGCGGAAGCGCGCCGGCATCATCTCGTCGATCGCGGAGTTGATGGCGGCGTACTCACCACCGATCCCGACACCGGCGACGAAGCGGGTCAGGTAGAGGAAGGCGACCCAGCCCGCGCCGTTGCCGAGGGTCAGCGCCGTGAGGCCGCTGCCGACAAGGTAGATGCCGAGCGTGACCATGAAGAGGTTCTTGCGGCCCAGCCGGTCGGACAGCTTGCCGAAGACCAGGGCTCCGACCACCTCGCCGGCGAGGTAGACACTGGCAACGGCGCCGACCGCCGTGCCGGACAGGCCCAGGGTCGCCTTGTCCGTCAGGGTCGGGACGACGATGCCGGCGATCTGGATCTCGAGGCCGTCCAGGATCCACGCCACTCCGAGCGCCATCACCATGCGGGTGAAGAACGGCGACCAGGGAAGGCGGTCGATCCGAGCCGGGATGAGGGACCGAACGGCCCCGTCTGGGGTCGCGGTTGCTGCCGTCATGGGAGTGCCCTTCGGTCGGTGGCCACTCGCCCACATACCCCCTCGAAACGCGGAAGAACCCCGGTCCTGGCAGGCTGCAGCGGGTGTCCTTCTCCCCCGACGACCTTCCGCCCGAGGTCTTGCTCTTCCTGGCCGATCGCCACCTCGCGACCCTGACCACCCTCCGGCCGGACGGCTCGCCGCACGTGGTGGCTGTCGGGTTCACGTACTCCGGGGGTCTGGCCCGCATCATCACGGACGCGGCATCACGCAAGGCGAGGAACGCAGCCGGCGGCGGCCGTGCGGTGGTCGCACAGGTCGACGGCGCGCGCTGGCTCTCCCTCGAGGGCCCGGTCCAGGTCTCGGACGACCCCGGGCGGGTCGCGGAGGCCGTCCGGCTCTACACGCAGCGGTATCGGGAGCCGAGGGTCAACCCGACCCGGGTGGTCCTGGAGATCGCGGTCGACCGCGTCCTCGGCCGGGCCTGAGGCTCAGCGCTGGGCTGCGTGCTTGACGGCGAGGTAGCCGAAGACCATCGCCGGACCGATCGTCGCCCCGGGGCCGGCGTACTCCGGCCCCATCACAGAGGCGGCGGCGTTGCCCGTCGCGTACAGGCCCTCGATCGCCGTTCCGTCGGTGCGCTGCACCTGGCCGTTCTCGTCGGTCACGAGCCCGCCCTTGGTGCCCAGGTCGCCGATCTCGACCCGGATCCCGTAGAACGGGCCCTTGTCGATCGTGTCGATGCAGGGGTTCTTCAGGGTCGGGTCCCCGTAGTACCTGTCGTAGGCCGAGGCGCCCCGGCCGAAGTCCTCGTCCACGCCGCTGGCCGCGAAGCCGTTCCACCGAGCCACGGTCTGCTGGAGCGCTGCTGCCGGCACACCGATGGACGCCGCGAGACCGTCGAGGGTGTCGGCGCGGTGGATGACGCCGGCCTCGTAGTACGCCTTCGAGAACGGGACCCCCGGCAGCACCTGGGCGAACGGGTAGCGGCTGCGCGCCTTGGCATCCATCACGAACCAGATCGGGTCGTGCTTGCCTGCCAGCTGCGCGTGGACGAAGGTCACGTAGGGAAGCGACTCGTTGGTGAAGCGCGTGCCCTCGGTCGTCACGATCACTGAGCACGGGATCGCTCGTTCGGACACCAGCGGCACCGAGGCCCCAGCAGGATGGCGGATCGAGGGCATCCACCAGGCGTCGTCCATGAGCGACACGGCGGCACCGAGGGCCTGCCCGGCGAGGATGCCATCGCCGGTGTTCTGCTGGGCACCGGACGAGAAGTCGTTGTGAGCGCCCTCGGGCAGGTACGCCTCGCGCATCTGCGCGTTGTGCTCGAAGCCGCCGCAGGCGAGCAGGACGGCCTTGCGCGCACCGATGCGCAGGTCGCCGCGCTCCTTGCTCTTGACCACGACACCGACCACACGACCGTTCTCTACGACCAGCTCCGTCAGCGCCGTCCGGAGGTGCAGCGGGATCCCAGCGTCCTTCAGCGACAGCCGGAGCCGGGCGGCGAGGGCGCGGCCACCGGTAGCCATGTGGCGTCGGATGACGGCGTTCGACGAGACCCTCCACGCGGCGACGAGCGAGGCCCTGCGGCCGGCCCAGGTGCGCTTGGCCATGGCCAGGTCCTTGTACTCCCGACCGGTGATCCAGAGCCCGAGCGGGCCCTTGAGGCTGTTGGGCCGCTGGGCCTTCTCGTCCTCCTTGAGCTTGCGGGTGTCGATGGCTACCGACTCGATCGACCGGCCCATCGGCCGTCCGCCCTCGAGCTCCGGGTGGTAGTCCGGGTAGCCCTTCATCCAGGTCCACTTCATCCACTTGCTGCGCTCGAGCAGCTCGATGACAGCGGGCCCGTTGTCGACGTAGGCCTCCAGGCGGACGGGGTCGATCGTCCCCTCGGTCAGCTTGGTCAGGTAGGTGAGGATCGAGTCGCGGCTGTCGTCGTGCCCGAGTCGCTTCAGCACGGGGTTGTTGGGGATCCAGATCGCTCCCCCGGAGATGGCTGTGGAGCCGCCGAACTTCGAGCCCTTCTCCAGGACGACGCTCGACAGTCCCTCGTGGAAGGCCGTCAGCGCCGCGGCCATGCCGCCTCCGCCGGACCCCACGACGACAACGTCGTACTCCTCATCCCACGTCATGCGGGAATACTAGAACACGTTCCTGTTCTGTCGAGCGCTAGTCAGCCGTCAGGGTGGAGCGGCCCTCCCACGGGGTGCTCAGGCAGACGGTCGTGTGCGTCGACACCTGGGCCGCCTCGCGGATCTCGCGCAGGAGCTGCTCGAGCTCGGCGGGAGAGGCGACCCGGACCTTCAGGATGTAGCTCTCGACACCCGCCACGCTGTGGCACGCCTCGATCTCCGCGAGGTGTGCCAGCTTCTCCGGGGCGTCGTCCTCGGCGGCCGCCGAGGTGGGTGTGATCGAGACGAACGCCGTGAGCGGGGTGCCGGCCGCGATGGGGTCGATCTGCGCGCCGTAGCCGAGGATCGCACCGCGCTGCTCCAGCCGACGCACCCGCTGGTGCACCGCGCTGGTGGACAGCCCGGTGTCCTTGGCGAGGTCGGTGTAGGAGCGGCGACCGTCGGCGACGAGGAGCCGCAGGAGCTGGCGGTCGACCGCGTCGTAATCGCTCATGCCCGGGTCAGGGAACGGCCGATGACGATGCGCTGCACCTGGTTCGTGCCTTCGAAGATCTGCATGACCTTGGCCTCGCGGAAGTACCGCTCCGCCGCGAAGTCCTCCACGTACCCGGCGCCACCGAGCACCTGGATCGCGTCGGTGGTCACCTTCATGGCGGTGTCGGTGGCGAACAGCTTGGCCATCGACGCCTGCGGGCCGTACGGCCTCCCGCTGTCCTTCAGGCGGGCTGCCGCCAGGTACAGGGACCGGGCGGCCTCGACCTGCGTAGCCATGTCGGCCAGCAGGAACTCGACGCCCTGGAAGGACGCGATGGCCTTGCCGAACTGCTTGCGGTCCTTGGCGTACGACACGGCGAGGTCCATGGCCGCTTGCGCCACCCCTACGGCCACTGCCGCGATCCCGAGCCGGCCGCCGTCGAGGGCGCTCATCGCGATCTTGAAGCCCTCCCCCTCCTGGGCGATGAGCCGGTCCGCGGGGACGCGGGCGTCGTCGAGCACGATCGTCGCGGTGTGCGAGGAGCGCATGCCCATCTTCTTCTCGGGCGCCTGCGGCAGCAGGCCCGGGGTGTCGGAAGCTGCGAGCAGGCACGAGATCCCGTTCGGCCCGTCCTCACCGGTGCGCACCATCAGGTTGTAGAAGTCCGCGTGGCCCCCGTGGGTCACCCAGGCCTTGGCGCCGTTGACGACGTACTCGTCGCCGGAGCGGACCGCACGGGCCTTCAGGGCGGCCGCGTCGGACCCGCTGTGTGCCTCGGACAGGCAGTACGCCCCGAGCAGCTCCCCGCCGAGCATGTCCGGCAGGAAGCGCTCCCGCTGCTCCTGCGACCCCCACTGGGCGACCGGGAAGCACGCGAGCGTGTGGACGCTGACGCCGACCCCGACACCGGCCCAACCGCGGCCGATCTCCTCCAGCACCTGCAGGTACACCTCGTACGGCTGGCCCCCACCGCCGTGCTCCTCGGGGTAGGCCAGCCCGAGCAGCCCCGCCTTGCCGAGCGTGCGGAACAGCTCACGGGGGAACTCCGACCGAGACTCCATCTCCGCCGCGCGAGGGATGATCTCGTTCTCGACGAGGTCCCGCGTCAGGTCGAGCAGTGCCTCGGCCTCAGGGGTCGGCAGGCTGCGTACGACGGGCATGGGGACTCCTGGGAGCTCGGGTTCGCCTCAGGCTATCGACCAGAGCGCGGCCGCCTCCTCGTCGCGCTCGCTGAGGAACCTCCGCTGATCCTGTGCCGGGGCACGGATGAGAGGCTGCGGCCGTGGCCGGACAGCTGATGCTCCTCGACTCCCCCGCTCTCTGGTACCGCGCCTTCTACGGCGTCCCCGACAGCGTCCGCTCTCCGCAAGGAGAGCCGGTGAACGCGGTGCGCGGCTTCTTCGACATCGTGGCGCGGGTCATCAAGGAGCACCGGCCCGGGCGGCTCGTGGCCACCGTGGACCTCGACTGGCGGCCCGCCTTCCGGGTCGCCGCGATCCCTTCGTACAAGCTGCACCGGACCGTCCAAGGCGGGGCGGAGGACGAGCCCGCCTCTCTCGGACCTCAGGTGGCGGTCATCCTCGAGGTGCTCGACGCCCTCGGGATCCCCGTGGCAGGCATGGACGGGTACGAGGCCGACGACGTGATCGGAACCCTCGCGACGCGCGAGACCGGCGCTGTCGACATCGTCACGGGCGACCGAGACCTGCTGCAGCTCGTCCGGGACGACGGCCCTGTCCGGATCCTGTACTCCGTCGAGAAGATGAAGGTGTACGACGAGGCTGCCGTCGCAGCCAAGCACGGGATCCCCGGGCGGCACTACGCGGACTACGCGACGCTGCGCGGCGACGCCTCGGACGGGCTGCCTGGCGTGAAGGGCGTCGGCGAGAAGACCGCGGCCGCCCTGGTCAGCCGCTTCGGCACCGTCGAGGCCATCGTCGTGGCCCTCGACTCCGGGTCTGAGGACGGCTTCCCCGCCGGTTGCCGCGCGAAGCTTGAAGCGGCCCGTGACTACCTAGCGGTCGCACCGGCCGTCTCCCGGGTCGTGCGGGACATCCCGCTCCCCGAGTACGAGGACCAGCTGCCGCTCACGCCCCGCGACCCCGCGCGCTTCGTCGCTCTGAGCCAGCGCTGGGGTCTCGACAGCGCGC
>JAODNB010000324.1 GCA_025464795.1 Frankiales bacterium | reverse complement strand
CCTGCAACGCCTTCGTCGCCGCGGAGACCTGGGTGAGGACGTCGATGCAGTACTGGTCGCCCTCGACCATCCGGGCGATGCCCCTGACCTGGCCCTCGATCCGGCTCAGACGCTTGAGGTGGGCGCTCTTGGTGTCGCCGTAACCCGGCGCGGTGGCTGGTGGGGAGGGCATGCGCCCACTATACCCCCGTGGGGTATCGGTTGCGCCAACCGGAGGGCGGCCGGGGGCGGAGTTGCTCCGTTCGGCCTAGTTACCCAGCGCGACGAACTGGCTACTTTCAGTGGCAGCGGAGAACAACCAGCTGTACGTCCTCCGTCCTGGCAGTGGTCCTCCACCACCAGAGGAAGCATCGATCCGGACAGCCCACACCGACGGCAGCCGCCGCACGGAGAGACACGGTCGCCTAGGCCTGCCGGGGAGCGAGTGGCGAGACCGACCTGCCCCAGTGACAAGGGACGCCTCGGCGTACCCGGTCACCGGATGCAGAGCGTTGATCCGCGTGGTCCTCACCGACAGCTGGACCCTCAGCTGCACGGAGACAGAACGGTCGCCCCGACCACGCGGGGAGCGAGTGGCGAGACCGGCGCGTCCGGTGGTCGGGTCCTACGGGCCCCTCTACCTCGGACGGGAGTCCCACCCCATGAACGCCAACTCCAGTGCGCCGACCCGCATGCGCAGCCTCACCCGCAACGCCGTCGTCCTCGCCTCCGTCCCGGTGGCGATGGTGCTCATGACCGGCACCGCCTCCGCCGCCGGCAACAGCGGCGACATCCACCACCCCCAGCCGCTGTCGAACGCGGACCAGAACGGCACGGGGGCCAACCCCGGTACGACTGACGGGTGCGGCGCCTACTGCTCGACCCGCGACGGCTCGGCCAGCCAGAACGGCCGCAGCGACAACACCCAGTCCAACAAGCCGTGCGCCGGTTGCGTCGGCAAGGCCGACAACAAGAACCCGAAGGGCCAGGCCCCGTCCGGCCCCGTGGACCACAACGCCGGCTACGAGTGCGACCGCAACCAGGGCATCGGCCAGGGCAACCCCGCCCACACCGGGTGCACGTCCGCGGCCGTCGTCACCCCGCCGGTCGTCACCCCGCCGGTGGTCACCCCGCCCGTGACGCCGCCCGTCGTCACGCCGCCCGTCGTGGTGCCTCCAGTGGTCACACCCCCCGTCGTCATCCCGCCCGTGTCCGGCTGCCCCGTTACCGGTGGCGGCCCGGTCATGACCAACGGCTCGTGCAAGCCCGTCGGCACCCCCGTCCCGCCGGTCACGTCCGGTACGACGCCGAGCACGCCTGTCTGCACCACCCAGGCACGCATGGCCACCGGCTCCGGGGCCAGCTGCACGCCGATCACCACCAGCACCCAGGGTGGCGGGTCCGTCACGACGCTGCCGTCCGCCGGAGACCCGGGGACCACCACCACGGTGAGCGGCCAGGGCTCGGCGCTTCCCGTCGTGATCGGCCACGGCAACAGCGCGCCGACCCTGCTTGCCGGGGGCTCCGCCACCTCTCTGCCGTTCACGGGTGACAACACCGGTCAGCTGGTCCTGTTCGCCCTCGTCCTGGTCGCCGCGGGCAGCGGCCTCGTGATCGGTGCGCGCCGCGTCTGATCTGCACCTCACGGCAACCAGCGCCCTCGGAGCTCGCAGCTCCGAGGGCGCTGCCGTCTGCGCAAAGCCTGGATGCGCGACGGTGTGAGGCCCCCTGTGACGGGCACGAGGAGGGGAAGCCCGAGAAGCCCTCGGGCCGTCTCCCGAGGAGAACCATGAGCACTTCAGAGGTCGTCGCTGTCGTCATCGTCGCGATCGTCATCGTCCTGCTTGCTGCGTCCGTCGCAGCGGCGTCTCGCAAGCGCCGCACGAACCGCCTCCGCGAGGACTTCGGTCCTGAGTACGACCGCACCCTGGAGGACGCCGGCAAGCGTCGGGATGCCGAGAAGGAGCTGGCGGCCCGCAAGGATGAGCACGGCCAGCTGCAGCTCCGGCCGTTGAGCGTCGCCACGCGTCAGCGCTACACGCAGTCGTGGACGGCACTGCAGGCGAAGTTCGTCGATGCGCCGGCCCTCGCGGTCTCGGAGGCCGATGCTCTGGTCACGGCACTGATGGCCGAGCGGGGGTACCCGACGGACAGCTTCGACGAGCAGTCCCGGCTCCTGTCCGTCGAGCACGGGCACGTCCTCGACTCCTACCGCGCCGCTCACGAGATCGAGCTGGCCAGCCGCGCCGGGCAGGCGAGCACAGAAGCGGTGCGCAACGCGATGCTCGACTTCCGGCGGGTGTTCGAGGACGTCATGGGCGATGTGGACGAGGTGAAAGCGGAGCCCTACCCCAACGACGAGCCTCGGGCGACGGCCGTTCGCGAGGACCGGCCGGCTCGCTGACCCTGCCCTGCGGCCGTCAGCAGCAGGTGCTCTCGGCAGCGACTTCTGTCGCGGTGCAGCACACGCCAGGTCCGCAGCTGTCCGCATCGCCCTCGGCCAGGGTCTTCGGGCTCAGCCCGAAGGTAGGGCTGTCGGCGAGAACGGTGTAGACCTCCCAGCGCTCACCAGCGGGGCCGGTCACCCAAACCTTGTCCTGGGTCGCGAAGCAGCACGTCGTCCCCATCTCCTCGGCGGTGAACACGCCCTCGCTCGACAGGCGCTCGATCTCGGCGTGCACGACCTCGGTCGTGGGCACCTCGACGCCGAGGTGGTTCAGCGTGCCGCCCTTGCCCGGGTTCTCGAGCAGCACGAGCTTGAGCGGGGGGCTGGCGACGCTGAAGTTGGCGTACCCGTCGCGAAGCTTCGCTGGAGCGGTGCCGAACAGCTTCGTGTAGAAGGCGACGGCCTCGCCCAGGTCGTCGACGTTCAGGGCGAGCTGCACCCGGCCGCTCTCCGGGGTGGGCACGAGCGGGGCGAGGTCGGGGGACGTGGTCATGGGACGCTCCTTGGTTAGATGTTTGTCGAACTCTGGCAACAGTGCGTGTTCCTTCGACGTACGTCAAGGAGATCCTCGACATACGTCGAAGATATGTCAGGATGGGCTCATGCCCAAGGCCCTTCCGCTCCTCGACATGTCAGAGCCGGTCTGCTGCTCCCCGCTCGGAGCGGGCGTCATGGCCCCGGACGACGCCCTCGCTGTCGCGCTCCGCCTGAAGGCGCTCGCTGATCCCGTTCGGGTCCAGCTGATGAGCATGCTCCTGGCGCAGCCGGACGCCGGGATCTGCACCTGCGACCTCGCGCCGGCGGTGGGTCTGACGGAGGCGACGGTGAGCCACCACCTCAAGCAGCTGCGCGATGCGGGCCTGGTGGAGGGCAGCCGGAAGGGCACCAACGTCTACTACCGGCCGCAGTCCGCCGCGCTTCGCGCACTGGTGCGCACGCTCGACCCGACCTGCTGCTGACGGTGAGGTCCGTGACGTCGCTGTCGCCGTTGACCCGCAAGGCATGTGCTGAGTTCCTCGGCAGCTTGCTCCTGGCCGCGACGGTGATCGGGTCCGGCATCGCTGCGTCCTCGCTGTCCCCCGACGACGTGGGCCTCCAGCTCCTCGAGAACAGCGTCGTCACGGGGGCAGCGCTCGTCGCGCTGATCCTCGCGCTCGGGCCTGTGTCGGCTGCCTTCAACCCGGTCGTCACCCTCGCCGAACGAGCGCTCGGGGCCATCAGCAGCGGCGAGGCTGCAGCGTTCATCGGCGCGCAGGTCACCGGCTGCTGCGCCGGCGCGGTCCTGGCCAACCTGATGTTCGACCTCGACGCCGTGGACCTCAGCACGCACCGGCGCGACACCGGACAGCTGTGGCTCGGTGAGGTCGTGGCCACCTTCGGCCTGCTGCTCGTCGTCTTCGGCGTCGTCCGTGCCGGTCGTGGCCAGGCTGTCGCGTTCGCAGTCGGCGGCTACATCACGGCCGCCTACTGGTTCACCAGCAGCACCAGCTTCGCCAACCCCGCGATCACCGTCGGCCGGATGCTGAGCGACACCTTCGCCGGCATCGCGCCCTCGAGCGTCCCGATGTTCGTGCTCATGCAGCTCCTCGGTGGGGCGCTCGCCCTCGGAGCTGTGCTCGTGCTCTACCCCGACGCCGCGCAGGTCGCCGAGCAGATCCTCGAGGAGGCGTCCGGCGGTCAGAGCTCGCTCACGTAGGTCACGTCGGCCACCTGGATGGAGTAGGTCGCGTAGAACTCCTCGCGGCCCCTGCGCTGCGCGTCCCGGTGGTCGGCCTGGTCGCGCCAGGCCTGGTGCGTGGCGCGGTCCTCGAACGTCACCACAGTGACCCGCTCGCCGTCGTCCGCGGTGAACGTCTTGTGGTCCACGTGACCCGGCATGGACGCTGCAAGAGCCGACATCGCAGCCGCCGCTTCGGCGTACTCGCTGAGGGTCTCCGGCCGCAGGCGCGAGCGGAAGACGGTGAGGACCTGACCGGTAGTGAGCACAGGGGCAGTCTGGCCCACCGACGGCGACGGCCCCACCCGGATCGAGTGGGGCCGCTGCGCTCGTGGCGGAGGATACGAGATTCGAACTCGTGAGGGGTTGCCCCCAACACGCTTTCCAAGCGTGCGCCATAGGCCAACTAGGCGAATCCTCCGTTCACGATGCTAGCGGAACGGCTGTCGGTCCTTGCCA
>JAODNB010000312.1 GCA_025464795.1 Frankiales bacterium | reverse complement strand
GCGGCCGTCAACGCACTGGCGACGGTGGTCGAGTGAATCTTTACGGAGTGGGTCTCGGGCCTGGGGACCCGGAGCTGGTGACGGTCATGAACGCGCGGATCCTCGGGCAGGAGGACGTGATCGCCTTCCACAGCGCCCAGCACGGGAGGTCGGTCGCCCGCGGCATCGCCGACTCCTACGTGCGCCCAGACGTGATCGAGGAGCACCTCGTCTACCCGGTGACCGTCGAGACGACGGACCACCCCGGTGGCTACCGCGGCGCGATGGACGAGTTCTACGAGCAGTGCGCCGCGCGGCTCGCAGTGCACCTCGACGCGGGGCGCGACGTGGTCGTGCTCGCCGAGGGCGACCCCATGCTCTACGGGTCCTACATGCACCTGCACAAGCGCCTCGCGCACCGCTACCCGACGGTGGTCGTCCCCGGTGTCACCTCGGTCAGCGCATCTGCCGCCGCGCTGGGAGCTCCCCTCGTCGAGGCCGAGGAGGTCCTCACCGTCCTGCCTGGAACGCTGCCGACCGAGGAGCTCGCCGCGCACCTGCGACGGGGCGGACCCACCGCCATCCTGAAGCTGGGCCGGACCTTCGAGAGCGTCCGCAAGGCGCTCGCGGACAGCGGGCGTCTCGACGAGGCGCTCTACGTCGAGCGCGCGAGCACCGACGTGCAGCGCACGGCTCGGCTCTCCGAGGTCGATCCCGCGTCGGTCCCCTACTTCAGCCTCGCGATGCTGCCCAGCAGCCAGCACGCACCGCAGGTCTGCTCGGCGGAACCGACCGCGTCGGCCGGTCACGTCGTGGTCGTGGGACTCGGCCCGGCGGGTCGCGACTGGCAGACCCCGGAGTCCATGGCGGCGCTCGCCGACGCGGAGGTGCTCGTGGGCTACGGCCCGTACCTCGACCGCGTCCCGCCGAACCCGCGCCAGCAGCGGCTCCCCTCGGACAACACCGAGGAGGAGGCCCGTGCCCGCGAGGCGCTCTCCCTTGCCCAGCAAGGAAAGCGGGTCGCTGTCGTCTCCTCCGGTGATCCCGGCGTGTTCGCGATGGCGACGGCTGTGTGGGAGGTCTCCGCCGAGTTCCCGACCGTCGCCGTCCGCACCGTCCCCGGCCTCACCGCCGCTCAGGCCGTCGCCGCTCGCGTCGGCGCACCGCTGGGCCACGACTTCTGCGTGATCTCGCTGTCGGACCGGTTGAAGAGCTGGGAGACGGTGACGGAACGCCTGTCGCTGGCCGCGAAGGCCGACCTGGTGATCGCGATCTACAACCCGCGCAGCAAGGCCCGGCCCTGGCAGGTCGGAGCCATGCGCGACCTCGTGCTGGAGCACCGATCGCCCTCGACCGTTGTCGTTCTCGGACGGGACGTCGGCGGGAGCGGCGAGCGGATCACCATCACGACGCTCGGCGACATGGACCCGGACATGGTCGACATGCGCACCTTGGTGCTCATCGGGTCTTCGACGACCCGCACCACCCCCCGGTCCGACGGCTCGCTCGCGGTCTTCACCCCGAGGCGCTACCCGGCCTGAGCCGCCCCGTCGTCCGGCGACCTAGGGTGGCCTCATGGACGAAACGCGGAGGGGAACCCTCTACGGCGTCGCGGCGTACGCGATGTGGGGCCTGTTCCCGCTGTTCTGGCCGCTGCTCAAGCCGTCGTCCGCGATCGAGGTCCTGGCCCACCGCGTGCTCTGGTCGTTGCTGGTGGTCGTCGTCCTGCTCCGCGTCACCCGCGGCTTCGCAGCCGTCCGCGCCGTCCCTCGCGCTCAGGTGCAGCGCCTGGCACTCGCCGCGGTCCTGCTCGCCGTGAACTGGGGCACCTACATCTACGGGGTGAACTCCGGGCAGGTCGTCGAGACCTCGCTGGGCTACTTCATCAACCCGCTCGTCTCCGTCGCCCTCGGCGTGGTCGTGCTGGGCGAGCGGCTCCGGCCCGTGCAGAAGGCCGCGCTCGTCGCCGCGGTGCTGGCCGTCGTGGTGCTGGGGATCGAGAACGGGCGGCCGCCGTACATCGCGCTGGTGCTGGCGTTCTCCTTCGGGTTCTACGGCCTGCTCAAGAAGCAGGCCGGCGTCGGAGCTGTGGCGAGCCTCGCCATCGAGACCGCCGTCCTCGCCCCCCTCGCCGCCTTGTACGTCGGTCTGCTGGCCGTCAGGGGGTCCTCCACGTTCGCGTCAGCCGGACTGGGTCATGCACTGCTGCTGGTCGCCGCCGGTCTCGTGACAGCGGTTCCGCTGCTGGCCTTCGGAGCGGCCGCGACACGGGTGCCGCTGACGACCCTGGGGGTGCTGCAGTACCTGGCCCCGACGTTGCAGCTGTTCGTGGGGGTGGGACTTCGCCACGAGCCCTTCGGGCCGGCTCGTCTCACCGGCTTCGTCCTGGTGTGGATCGCCCTGGCGGTCTTCACCTGGGACCTCCTCCACGAACGCCGTCGGCAGGCCGCGCTGCTGCTGCCCGTGGAGGCCGTCGCCCCGATCGGTTGAGCCAGGCCATGGCTTCGTCGACCGACGCGACGACGGCGCTTCCCTCAGCGGGAGGTCGGTCGACCACGATCACCGGGATGCCGGCCTCCCGGGCAGCGAGGAGCTTGGCCGCCGTCGGTCCCCCGCTGTCCTTGGTGACGACCACATCGATGCGGTGCTCGGCCAGGACAGCCCGCTCGGCGTCCAGCGACCAGGGCGGGCGACCGAGGATCACCGTCAGGTCGGCCGGCGCAGGGCCGGAGGGCTGCGACACCATGCGGGCCACCACGGGCAGGGTCAGCGCGGCGAACGGGCGGAGGTCCTGTCCCGTCGTCAGCAGGGGACGGCGTCCCCACGCGGGCAGGGCTTCTGCTGCAGCCGCCAGCGAGGCGACCCTCGTCCAGCGGTCGCCCTCGCGCGGTGTCCAGCCCGGACGCTGCAGCCGCAGGAGCGGGACACCGACCCGGGAGCAGGCCTGTGAGGCATGCCGGGACATCTGCGCGGCGAAGGGGTGCGTCGCGTCGATGACGGCCGTCGGCTGGTGCTCGGTCAGCCAGGCGATGAGGCCCT
>JAODNB010000284.1 GCA_025464795.1 Frankiales bacterium | reverse complement strand
TCGAAGGTGAGGTGACCGCTCTTGTCGAGCCGCCCCTCGCGGGTGCCACCCGGGAAGTCGACTTGAACGCTGCCTGCGTGCGCACTCGCGAGCGCAGGACTCACCTGGATCCGCAGGCCCGTGATCGTCTGCGCGGATGACCAGGCCAGCGTCAGCGACGGGTCCTTGTCACCGGCGGCCGCCCGCCAGCCGGTGCCGAGGTCACCGTCTACGACGGTGCCGGGGCGCGCTGCGGGCGACGCAACTGCCGAGGACGAGGCGGTAACGGTGATACCTGTGCCGCTGTCGAGGACGGCGTTCAGCGGGTCGCCGGCCACCGGCACTGCGGAGGCGAAGAGCTGGTAGCGGCCGCTCCCTTCGAGGTGGAGGGTGCGGTCCAGGCTGCTGGACTCAGCTCCAGAGCTGCTCACGGTGCTCGAGCAGAGGTTGTCGGTCAGCAACGGGTAGCAGGCGGGTCGGTCGCCGTCGTCGCTGTCCAGAGCGATCACAGGGGTGCCGTGCCCCAGGGCCGTGTCGACGGTGCGCGACACAGCGAGCCCAGGAAGCCTGACGTCGGCCAGTCCGAGGTAGCCGAGGCCTCGGCCGGTCGTGCGGGCCGTCGCGATGCGCAGGATGGAGGTCCTACCCGCGAGGCCAGGCACGGTGACCTGCCGCTCCGACGGAGCCACGCGCACCACGACCGAAGCTCGGTCAGTGCTCACCCGAACCGCGGTGGGGATCTTGCCTCCCGAGCTCACGTCGAACCTGATGGTCAGGCCTTGGACCGTCCGCGGAGCCGTGAACCGCAGCGACCAGGAGGCCTTCGCGACATCAGTCCCGGCGTCCGAACGCCAACTGGTCAGCGGGTCGGGGTCGACCGCGGCGTATGGCAGGTGTGCACGCTGAGCGCCACCGAACGCCTCCGCGTCCGAGGCGCTCGAGGAGGCGTCGACGGACTGAGCGCCCAGGAGGCGCGCCACGCTCTGGTGCCCCTGCTCCCCCGGCAGCACGTAGTCATGGGCGGGTGCCTGGACGCGGTAGGGGTCAGTGGCGGTGAGGACGGGTGAGGTGCTCTGGTTCTGCGGACCCCCGAAGAACACCTCGCGGCGCTTGAGGCCGTCCGTGAGCAGTGTGGGTGCACCAGCGAGCGCCTTCGGGACGTCTGTCTCCAGGACGGCGGGACGGCCCTTGAGGAGGAATCGGTCGTCGAGGGGGAGCAAAGACTCCGGCCCACCTGCAACACGGACGACGTTCGACAGCGGGGACAGGGTGGCCACTGGGGTCGGTCGAACGACCTCGTACACCTCCACGGCGTCGTAGGGCACTTCCAGGCCCGAGTCGATGTAGCCCGAGAGGTTGCCGCCACCTACGGGGATGCCGAAGGACTTGACGCGCTGGATGCCCGGCGACGCGGCCACCGCCTCGTGCACGAGAAGCGGCCGGGTGGCGTTTGCCGCCCCGTAGTCGAGGTCGTTGCGTACGACGAGGTAGTGGATGCCGGCGCGTGCGAGGTCATCGGCCAGGCCGATCGACGGCGTCCCGGTGGCGAGGCGCTGCTCGATGGCATCGAGGTAGCGGATGGTCCCGCCGGGTGTGAGGGGCACCGCGCCTCGGACTGCCCAGCGAGAGTGCGAGAGCACCTGCAACGGCTCATCGTTGGTGCTGCCCCAGAGGTACTCAGGGAAGGCAGAGCCCGGGAGGAGGAGCGCGCTGCCTTTGCTTGAGTGCTGGTCGAGCCAGGCGGCGGTCTGCTTCCAGTACCCCGGGATCTCGTCAAAGGGGCGGCGCGGGGCGAGTCCCGTCGTGAGGACCGGCAGGGCAGCGCCGATGACAGCGGCGATCACGGCGGCCTTCACGGCAAGGGGCCTCAGCCGGGTGGGCGAGGGCCGTGTCGCCACCACGTGCACAAGTCCCAGAACCAGCGGGATCCGCAGGACGACGTCGAACTTGTGGACGTTCCGGAAGGGCGCCAGCGCGCCGTCGAGTAGGTCACGCTCCGTACCGGCAAATACCCCCTGGACGTCAGCCGTGTGGCCGGCGGTGACAGCGGCAACGCCAAGCAGCAGGCACAGCACGAGCCACAGGTGCTCGGGGATCTGCTTGCGGGTGAGCCCCACCAGTCCGCCGGCCAGCACCACGGCGGAGTAGAAGACGGCCACTGCCGTTGTCAGCAGCGCCGATCCCAACGGCCAGGTCGGTCCGCGAGATCCATCGACGTACGCAACCCAGTCCGACGTGCCCCGGAGCGCTTCGACGAGGGACGTGACCGAGGTGGTGATCGACGAGTTCTCGATGTAGTCCAGGAAGGGCGGGCTGTACTTGCCCAGCAGGAGCAGGGGCACGACCCACCACGACGTGGCCAGTGCGAGGCTCCCGAACCACCAGCGCATCAGGCTCCGACGGCGGGGCCCTCGAGCGCGGGTGAGCAGCCACAGGACGGCAGGGGGCAGAGCGGCCAGAACCGCTGCAGCGTTGACAGCTCCCATGCAGAAGACCGCGAAAGCCGACCGTGCCGCGGCTCGGCGCGTGGACCCCTCGCGCGATCCCGTGACGAGCGGGATCAGGACCCACGGCGACAGGCAGTAGGGCAGGGACTCGACGGAGATCGGACCGAGGGTGGACAGCACCCGTGGGGACAGCGCGAAGGCCAGTCCCCCGATCACCCGGCTGAACGTGGAACCGATCTCCAGGCGCTCGGCGAGCTTGACCATCC
>JAODNB010000257.1 GCA_025464795.1 Frankiales bacterium | reverse complement strand
GTGACGAAGTACGGGCTGATGTAGCCCTTGTCGAAGCGCATGCCCTCGGTGAGCTCGAGCTCGAGGCCGAAGGTGTTGCTCTCCTCGACGGTGATGACGCCTTCCTTGCCGACCTTGTCCATCGCCTCGGCGATGATGTCGCCGACCGTCGTGTCCGCAGCGGAGATGCTGGCGGTCGCGGCGATCTGCTCCTTGGTCTCGACGTCCTTGGCGGCGTGGCCGATGGCCTCGACAACGGCCGCGACGGCGGCCTCGATGCCCTTCTTCAGGCTCATCGGGTTCGCGCCGGCCGCGACGTTGCGCAGGCCCTCACGGACGAGCGCCTGAGCGAGGACGGTGGCGGTGGTGGTGCCGTCGCCGGCGACGTCGTCGGTCTTCTTGGCGACCTCCTTGACGAGCTCAGCACCGATCTTCTCGTAGGGGTCCTCGAGCTCGATCTCCTTGGCGATGGAGACACCGTCGTTGGTGATGGTGGGGGCGCCCCACTTCTTCTCCAGGACGACGTTGCGGCCCTTCGGGCCGAGGGTGACCTTGACGGCGTCGGCGAGCTGGTTCATGCCGCGCTCGAGGCCGCGACGGGCCTCTTCGTCAAATGCGATCAACTTGGCCATTGCGTGGATTCCTCCATGGTTCGGGGTGATCTCAACAGAGCGGTGCCCGCGACGGATGACCGGGTTGCCGGTCTCACCGAGAGATCTGGCACTCGAAGGGGCCGAGTGCTACCTCCCATGTTGGCACTCTCACCCCGAGAGTGCAAGCGACGCCGGACGCTGTTGAGCTCGCTCGCTGCACACGAACGCGCCATCGTCACCTGGCACTGAGCGTCGGCAGGTGCCTCGCGGGTGCCGTTCGTGTGCTGAGCGCCGAGTAGCGTCGGTACGTGCTCTTTCGGAAGGCTCAGTGGGCCGGGCTGTCCGACGGGTCGATCACGGTGGCCTTCCGGTACCAGAAGAAGCCGACCGTCCGCGCCGGCGGGACGCTGCACTCCAAGGGCGGGCTGCTGGCCATCGACAGCGTGGACGCGATCACCGTCGCGAGGATCACGAACGCTGACGCGCTACTCGCCGGAGCGGCCTCCGCGGCCGAGGTGAAGGCCGACCTGGGGCCCTGTCCTGAGGGCAAGCAGCTCTACCGAGTGCGCTTCCACCTGCTCGGAGATGACCCGCGCGTGGCTCTGCGGGCGTCGGACCAGCTGTCCGACACGGACCTAGCCAGCCTGCTTGCGCGGCTCACCCGACTGGACAAGGCCGCCGGCGAGCCGTGGACCCACTCCTACCTGCGCCTGCTCGCGGACAACCCGGGCGTCGTCTCCACGCTGCTCGCGCCCCAGGTCGGGAGGGACCGGCCGGCGTTCAAGCTGAACGTGCGCAAGCTCAAGTCCTCCGGGCTCACGGAGTCGCTCGAGGTCGGGTACCGGGTCTCCCCGGGCGGCCTGGCAGTGCTGCGGGCGCTCGAGAGCTGAACCGCTCGGGCGCCACGCACGAACGCCTTGTCGTGACCACCCGGAGAGACGCCGTACGGCAGGCCCTAGCCCTGTCTTCCGTCGGCGCCGGTGCGATCCACGTGGCGCTCGGCCCTGAGCACATGAGCGAGTGGGCCGTGCTGGGGATCGGCTTCTACGTCAGCGGGTTCTTGCAGCTGGCGTGGGGCGCCCGCCTCGTGATGACCGAGTCGCGACGCCTCATGGCGTTCGGGGTGTTCCAGTCCGTGCTCTACGTCGGCGTCTGGCTGATGTCGCGCACGACCGGCCTCCCGCTCGGTCCGCAGCAGTGGCAGGCGGAGAGCTCCGGACGGGCAGACCTGATCTGCATCGCTCTGGAGTCCGTCGTCGCCCTGGGAGCCCTGTACCTGCTCCGCAAGCCGGCGGCCGGCCATGCACCTGCCGGTCGTCTGGCTGTTCGCGGCGTGCTGTCCGCCGTCGCCCTCACGGTCCTGGCGACCACCGGGGTGGCCGTCGCGGCGCCGAGCCATGAGCACTCAGGTCGGCCCTGCCCGCTGAAGGCGGTGCTCACCGGCACCGACAACAACCACAACGGCGCTGATGACGGCAACGAGGCCTACTTCGGGTGCCTGCTCCGCCACGAGCACGACCACCACAAGGGCTACTCCGCGTCCTGACCTACCTGGTGGCTCGGGCGTGCTTGTCGAGCAGCCGCGCCCGCACCTCATCAGGGGTGTACGCGCGCCGCTTCCGCTCCTGGCGCGTGACCACGATGCCGGTCGCCGCGACGCCCGCCAGACCTGCGAGACCCAGCAGCTTCCACGGCTTCATGTGCCTAAGGTAGGCCGCATGGTGGCTCTGGACGAAGCGGTCGAGCTCACCCGTACTGGCGACGTGTGGCTGTTCCGCGGCAAGAGCACGGCCGACAGGATCATCCGCACGAGCACCAACGCCCCCGTGAACCACGTCGGAATGGCCGTCGTCCTCGACGACCTGCCCCCGCTCATGTGGCACGCCGAGCTCGGCCAGTCACTGCCCGACCTCTGGGCCGGCAAGCACCACCGTGGCGTCCAGCTCCACGACCTGCACGACGCGGTCCTGACCTGGGGGCACAGGTACGGCCAGCAGGCGTGGCTGCGACAGCTGCAGCCGGACGTCACGCCGGCGATGGACGACGCGGTGCTCAGGAGCATCGCGCGGTTGGACGGCACTGCCTTCCCCACCACGGCGAAGCTGGCCGGCAGCTGGCTCAAGGGTC
>JAODNB010000200.1 GCA_025464795.1 Frankiales bacterium | reverse complement strand
GGCGAGGAGCGGACCTTCCCGCTGGACCTCGTCCCCCGGGTCGTCACCGCCAGCGAGTGGACGACCGTGGAGAAGGGCGTGCAGCAGCGGGTGCGCACGCTCGAGGCCTTCCTCGCGGACGTGTACGGCGACCAGCAGGTCCTGAAGGACGGCATCGTGCCTCGGCACGTGATCGTCAGCAGCTCCGCCCACTGCCGGGCGGCTCAGGGCGTCAACCCCGCCAACGGCGTGCGCGTGCACGTCTCCGGCGTCGATCTCATCCGGGACGAGCAGGGCGTCTTCCGCGTGCTCGAGGACAACCTCCGCACCCCGAGCGGCATCTCCTACGTCGTGGAGAACCGGCGCGCGATGGCCCGGGTCTTCCCGGAGCTGTTCGCGAGCCACCGGGTGCGTCCCGTGGCGGAGTACCCCGCGCGGCTGCTCTCGGCGCTGAAGGCCGCCGCGCCCGAAGGGGTCGACGACCCGACCGTCGTGGTGCTCACGCCCGGCGTCTACAACAGCGCGTACTTCGAGCACTCGCTGCTGGCGCGGATGATGGGCGTCGAGCTCGTCGAGGGCCGCGACCTCAGCTGCCGGGACGGGATCGTCTGGATGAAGACGACGGCGGGGGAGCAGCGGGTCGACGTCGTCTACCGGCGCATCGACGACGACTTCCTCGACCCGTTGCACTTCCGGCCCGACAGCCTCGTCGGGTGCCCGGGGATCCTCAACGCCGCGCGCCTGGGCAAGGTCGCGATCGCGAACGCGGTCGGCAACGGCGTCGCGGACGACAAGCTCATCTACACCTACGTGCCGGAGCTGACCCGCTACTACCTGGGAGAAGAGCCGATCCTGCAGAACGTCGACACCCACCGACTCGAGAACGCCGACGAGTGCGAGTACGTCCTCGCCCACCTCGACACGCTCGTCCTCAAGCCGGTCGACGGAAGCGGCGGCAAGGGGCTCGTCATCGGCCCGCAGGCCAGCGACTCCGAGCTGCACGAGCTGTCGCTCGCCATCCGGAAGGACCCGCGGGCCTGGATCGCCCAGCGCGTCGTCCAGATCTCGACCAGCCCCACCAGCGTGGGGGAGCGGCTGGCGCCGAGGCACGTCGACCTCCGTCCGTTCGCCGTCAACGACGGCACCAACGTCTGGGTCGTGCCCGGCGGCCTCACCCGCGTCGCCCTCCCCGAGGGCTCGCTGGTGGTGAACTCCAGTCAGGGCGGCGGGTCCAAGGACACCTGGGTGCTCGCCGGTGACGACGGCGGACCGGCTGAGGGCGAGCGGACCGAGGCGCTGATCAGCCCCGGGCAGGTCGAGGAGCACCTCATCGACCGCGGGCCGTGGCAGGACCAGGAGCAGCAGCAGCAGCAGGCGGCGTCATGCTGAGCCGGGTCGCCGAGTCGCTGTACTGGATCGGGCGCTACGTCGAACGGGCCGAGGACACCTCCCGCCTGCTCGACGTGCACGTCCACACGCTGCTCGAGGACCCCTGGGTCGACGAGACGACGTCGTGCCGGGACGTGCTCGCGGTCATGGGCGTCGAGGTGCCCGACGGCCCCGTCGACGTGCGCTCGACCGTGAACCGGCTGGCCTTCGCGCCCGGGGACACCAGCTCGATCGTCGGTGCGCTCACGGCTGCGCGCGAGAACGCCCGCGGCGTCCGCGAGGCCTTGAGCTCCGAGCTCTGGGAGGCCGTCAACGCGACGTACCACGCACTGCCCTCTCAGGCAGCCGCAGCCGAGCGGCACGGACCAGGTGGGTTCTTCCGCTACGTCAGGGAGCGCGCTGCCGTCGTCGCGGGACTCCTCGACAGCACCATGCCCCGTGACGACGGATGGCGCTTCCTGGTGCTCGGCCGGTCCCTCGAGCGCGTCGACATGACGGCTCGGTTGCTCTGGGCCCGCGGCCAGACCCGCGGCGCCTCGTCCGGGTGGATCGGCGTCCTGCGGAGCTGCAGCGCGCACGAGGCCTACCTGCGCACCTACCGTGCCGCCGTCGAGCCCGAGAAGGTCGTGGAGTTCCTCGTGCTCGACCGGCTGTTCCCCCGGTCGGTGTACGCCTCGCTGGTGCAGGCCGAGACCTGCCTCGCAGAGCTGGACCCGAACATCGGGCGCACCGGTGTCGATGATCCGGCGCGACGGTTCCTCGGACGGGCCCGGACCGACCTGGAGTTCCGCGTCTCCGAGGAGCTCCTCGACGACCTCCCCGGACTGCTCGGCGTCCTGCAGAGCACCTGCGCCGACACCGCCACCGCCCTGTCCGCCCGGTACTTCCACCACACCGCGGCGCTGTCCTGGACGGCGGACGTCTGATGCGCATCGAGGTCACCCACACCACCGGTTACACCTACGAGCGCGAGGTGGTCTCCTCGTACAACGAGGCCCGGCTGGTGCCCCAGACCGGCAGCGGGCAGATGAGGCTGAAGAGCTCCGTCCGGACTCGCCCTGACGCGCTGCTCCACCGGTACTGGGACTACTGGGGAACCCAGGTCACGGCGTTCGACATCCACGTCCCGCACACGGCGCTCGAGGTCACCTGCACCTCTGTGGTCGACACGGCGCCGGCCACCCTGCCGGGTGAAGCGCCCTGGGAGGTGCTTCACGCAGCGGCGGACGAGCACGTGGAGCTGCTGCGCCCCAGCCCGCGCACCACCCCGGACGCGGACCTCGTCGCGGCCGCATCAGGCCTCGAAGGAACCCCGTACGAGGTGATGGTCGCCCTCGTCGCGCTGGTGCGCGAGAAGGTCGCCTACGTCCCCGGGAGCACCGGCGTCGCGACCAGCGCCGTCGAGGCCTGGGCCCAGGGCAAGGGCGTCTGCCAGGACATCGCGCACGTCACGCTGGCGCTGCTGCGCACGGCCGGGATCCCCGCGAGGTACGTCAGCGGTTACCTGCACCCGCAGAAGGAACCGGTGGTGGGGGAGACCGTGCAGGGCGAGAGCCACGCGTGGATCGAGGCGTGGCTCGGCGGCTGGTGGGGCTTCGACCCCACCGGCGGCGTGGCGGCGGGGGAGCGGCACGTCGTCGTCGCCCGGGGCCGCGACTACACCGACGTGTCGCCCTTGAAGGGCGTGTACGCAGGTGGCGGCTCGCAGACCCTCGGCGTGAGCGTCAGCGTCACCCGGCTGTCCTAGAGGGTGAGCAGCTCTTCGTAGAAGCCGCCGATCTGGCGGGCTCTGTCGACGAGGTGGATCTCCAGGATCCAGTGGGCGACCTTGCCGCCGAGGTCGGGCCGGCGCATGGGCTGGTCGCTGCCCTTCATGATCAGGTAGTGCGTCCGTCGGGTGTCGACCTGCACGTGCGGGAACTCACCGACCACGTGGCCGCAGTGGTAGTTGCCGAACTCCCACTCGGTCGCTGCGGTGAGCCGCAGCACCTCGGCGTGCAGCTGCTCGCCGGTGATGTCAGGGTGCGCGGCGAAGTACGCCTTCGCCGCGTCGAAGACGGCCGGCAGGTCAGCGCAGAGCTTGTGCTTCAACGGATCCGAGCCCAGCACCCAGGTGCGGCCGAAGTCCGCTTCCCACTGCTCGAACACCGGGCCGAGGTCGACGAAGGCGATGTCGTCGTCCGTGAGCAGCCGGTCCGGCGGGTTCTCGGCGTACGGCAGCAGGGTGTTCGGTCCGGACCGCACGATCCGCTTGTGCCAGTGCCGCGTCACACCGAGCTGCTCCTTGGCCAGCGCCCGGATGGCCTTGCTGGCCTCGGACTCCGTCACGCCGGGCCGGATCAGTCCGGCCGTCTCGATCGCCTGGAACAGCTGCTGGGCCTTGCCTTGAGCGTCGAGGAGAGCTGTCGCACGGCCGGCTTCCTCCATGACAGCGACCCTAGTCGGTGCCAGCATGCCGGCATGATCGCTTTCCGAGCAGGCCAGGTGTTCGACGGCACCGCGATGCGGGGCGCGGCGACAGTCGTGGTGCGCGACGGCCTCGTCTCCGACGTCACCACCGACGTGGTGCCTGACGCGATCGACCTCGGCGACGACGTCACCCTGCTGCCGGGCCTCATCGACGCGCACGTGCACCTCGCGTTCGACGCCGTCGTCGATGTGGTCGCCGGGCTCGACCTCGACGACGAGGCCCTGCTGGCGCGCATGCACGGGGCCGCTCACCAGACCCTGGCCGCGGGCGTCACCACGGTCCGGGACCTGGGTGACCGCAGCTTCCTCGCCACCAAGGTCGCGACGCCGCTGACGGTCGTCGCAGCCGGTCCACCCCTGACGACGGTCAAGGGGCACTGCCACTTCCTCGGAGGCGAGGTGGCCTCGGTCGAGGACATGCTGCGCGCTGTTGCAGAGCGAGCGGAGCGGGGGTGCCGTGTCGTGAAGGTGATGGTGAGCGGGGGCAACATCACGCCCGGGAACACGCCCTTCGAGTCGCAGTTCGACGCAGGGCAGCTGACCCAGGTGGTGGACGAGGCCCACCGGCTGGGGATGACGGCCGCGGCGCACGCCCACGCCCCGCAGTCCGTCGTCGAGGCGCTCGACGCAGGCTTCGACACGATCGAGCACGTGACCTTCATGACCGCGGAGGGCGTGGAACCCCCGCCGGGGGTCCTGCAGAGGATCGTCGACTCGGGCGTCTTCGTCAGCCTCACCCTCGGGGCCCTGCCGGGGGGCACGCCGCCTCCCGCGATCGCCGCACGTCTGGAGGCCGTGACCGCGAACCACACCTGGATGGCTCAGCACGGGGCCCGGGTAGTGGTGGGCAGCGATGCGGGGGTCGGGCCCGTGAAGCCGCACGGGGTGACTCCCCATGCCCTCGCCGTCATGAGCGAGGTGCTCTCAGGCGTCGGTCCGCTGCGCTCGATGACGTCCGAAGCCGCCGCGGCACTCGGCCTGGCCGGCCGGAAGGGCGAGCTCACGCGGGGCGCCGACGCCGACCTGCTGGCCGTACGCGGCAACCCGGTGGTCGACGCCGACGCCCTGCTCGACGTGGTGGGCGTCTGGGCCAAGGGCGAGCCTGTACGCCGATAGACTGGCTCGTGCCTACGAACACCCCGCAGGAGTCCATCCGGAACTTCTGCATCATCGCCCACATCGACCACGGCAAGTCGACGCTGGCCGACCGCATGCTCGAGGTCACCGGGGTGGTCGATGCGCGGCAGATGCGGGCGCAGTACCTCGACAAGATGGACATCGAGCGCGAGCGCGGCATCACCATCAAGGCCCAGAACGTCCGGCTGCCGTGGACGGCGGACGACGGCAAGGACTACGTCCTGCACATGATCGACACCCCGGGGCACGTCGACTTCACCTACGAGGTCTCGCGCTCGCTCGCGGCCTGCGAGGGAACGCTGCTGCTGGTCGACGCCGCGCAGGGCATCGAGGCGCAGACGCTGGCGAACCTCTACCTGGCGCTCGAGAACGACCTGCACATCATCCCGGTGCTCAACAAGATCGACCTCCCTGCGGCGCAGCCCGAGAAGTACGCCGAAGAGATCGCGAAGATCATCGGCTGCGAGCCGGACGACGTGCTCCGCATCAGCGCCAAGACGGGCGTCGGCGTGCCCGATGTCCTCAACGCCATCGTGCGCGACGTGCCCCAGCCGACCGGCAACCCTGACGGGCCGGCGCGGGCCATGATCTTCGACTCGGTGTACGACTCCTACCGCGGCGTCATCACCTACGTCCGGGTCATCGACGGGTCGCTGTCCACCAAGGACCGCGGCCTCATGATGTCCACGCAGAACGCGCACGAGATCCTCGAGGTCGGAGTCGTCTCCCCGGAGATGACCCCGAAGGAGTTCCTCACCGCGGGCGAGGTCGGCTACGTCATCCCCGGCGTGAAGAACGTCCGCCAGGCTCGGGTCGGCGACACCCTCACCACCGTGAAGAACCCGGCCCTCGAGTCGCTCGGCGGCTACCGGGACCCGCGTCCCATGGTCTTCTCGGGGCTCTACCCGATCGACGGCTCGGACTACCCGGCGCTGCGTGAGGCCCTGGACAAGCTGCGGCTCAACGACGCCGCTCTCGTCTACGAGCCCGAGTCCTCTGCTGCCCTCGGCTTCGGCTTCCGCGTCGGGTTCCTCGGTCTGCTGCACCTCGAGATCGTCCGGGAGCGCCTCGAGCGCGAGCACGGCCTCGACCTCATCTCGACCGCCCCCAACGTCGTCTACCGCGTCGTCATGGAGACCGGCGAGGAGATCGTCGTCACCAACCCCTCGGAGTGGCCGACGAAGGGCAAGATCAGCGCGATCTTCGAGCCGGTCGTGAAGACGATGGTGCTGCTGCCGAGCGAGTTCGTGGGCACCGTCATGGAGCTCTGCCAGAACCGCCGCGGCCAGCTCCTCGGCATGGACTACTTGTCCGAGGACCGCGTCGAGCTGAAGTACACGATGCCGCTCGGCGAGATCATCTTCGACTTCTTCGACAACCTGAAGTCGCGGACCCGCGGCTACGCGTCCCTCGACTACGAGCCCTCAGGTGACCTCGCGTCCGACCTGGTGAAGGTCGACATCCTCCTGCAGGGCGAGCCGGTCGACGCCTTCAGCTCGATCGTGCACAAGGACAAGGCCTACGCCTACGGCAACTCCATGACGACGAAGCTGCGGACCCTCATCCCGCGCCAGAGCTTCGAGGTCCCCATCCAGGCTGCCATCGGCGCGAAGGTCATCGCCCGCGAGACCATCAGCGCCATCCGCAAGGACGTGCTCGCCAAGTGCTACGGCGGTGACATCACCCGCAAGCGCAAGCTCCTGGAGAAGCAGAAGGAGGGCAAGAAGCGCATGAAGATGGTGGGCCGGGTCGAGGTCCCGCAGGAGGCCTTCATCGCCGCGCTCTCCACCGGCGAGGAGAAGGTCAAGTAGGTCAGGCGCGCAGCGTCCGGGCGAGGATGCCCAGGGTCGCGCGGAGCGCCGCCTCGGGGATCACCGGGAAGATGCCCTTGTCCCGGTACCTGTCGTCGATCTGGCTCCAGTCGTAGTACGACGTGACCAGCGTCCCGACGGCGGAGGGCTCGAGCCGGTACCCGTACAGGTGCTGGATCGGGGGCTGGATCTGCCCGGAGATCGTCCACTCGAGCAGGCGGTCCTGCTCGAAGCCGGTGATGATCACCGTGACGTCGTACTTCCCGAGCGGGTAGTCGTTCAGCGACTCCCGGTCCATGTGCACGACGAACGTGTCCCCGACGGCGGTCACCGGAGCGCCGTCTGCCGACTGCAGCATCCCGGAGCTGTCGATCGCCACGTGGCCGTCGGGGGAGCACAGCAGCGCGAAGACCTCCGCCGGGGGAGCCGCGACCTCGCGCCGGACCTCAAAGCGCTCGTCATCCATCCACCGACCGTAGTAGGCAGGAGGGGTGCTCCTCGTACCGCCGCCCGGCCCCCTGCGGCTGCTCGCCATCGCGGCCCTCGTCAACACCCTCGGCAACGGGCTGTTCTACACGAGCGCTGCGCTGTTCTACACCCGCTCCGTCGGGCTGTCGCCCGGTCAGGTCGGCCTGGGGCTCACGGTCGCGGGGCTGCTGGGCTTGCTCGTCGGCATCCCGGCCGGCCACCTGGCCGACCTGCGCGGCGCCCGCGAGGTGCTCGTCGTGACGCTCGTGCTCGAGGCCGCGGCGATGTCGAGCTTTGCGCTCGTGCACGGCTTTCCCGGCTTCCTGGCCGCCTCCATCGCCTACATCTGCGTCGACAAGGCGTCGAACGCCGTCCGCCAGGGGCTGATCGCGTCCGCCTTCCCGGCCGAGGAGCGGGTGTCGGGCCGGGCCTACCTGCGCAGCGTCACCAACCTCGGCATCGGTGTGGGCTCGGCCATCGCCGGCGTCGCGATCGCCATCGACACCCGGGAGGCGTACGTCGCGATGGTGCTGGCGGATGCCTTGACCTACCTGGGATGCGCCGCCGTCATCGCGCGGCTGCCCCGTCGAGAAGGGGCCGTCAGGAAGGCTGAGGAGGGCGGCATGCTCATCGCCCTTCGCGACCGGCCGTACCTCGCGGTCACCGCGGTCGGTGCCGTCCTCAACATGCACTACGTGCTCCTCGAGATCGCGGTGCCGCTGTGGGTCGACCGCTACACGTCCGCCCCGCGGTGGACCGTCGCGCTGCTGTTCCTCCTCAACACCGCCTGCTGCGTCCTGCTGCAGGTGCGGATGTCGAGGAGCGCCCACGACGTGCCGTCTTCGGCTCGTACGCAAAGGACCGGGGGGCTGCTCGTGGCGGCGTCCTGCGTCGTGTTCGCGCTCTCGGAGGACCGCTCAGCAGCGCTCGCCGTGGGGGTCCTGGTGGTGGCTGCCCTGGTGAACGTGGCGGGTGAGCTGCTGCAGGCCTCGGGGTCCTGGGGCCTTGGGTTCGGGCTCGCGCCCGAGACGTCGCAGGGCCAGTACCAGGGCCTGTACTCCACGGGCTTCGCGGCGGCGAACATGCTGGGGCCCGTGGTGGTGACGGCGACGGTCATCGCGTGGGGCACACCGGGGTGGCTGCTCATGGGCGCGGTCTTCGCAGCGGCCGGGATCGTCACGGTGCCTGTGGTGGCCTGGGCCGAGCGAACGCGGGCCCTCGCTGCGTAGTAGGAAGTCGGGATGGACTTTCCCGATCTCGAGGCGTTCCAGGCCGTGCCCCGCCTGAGCGGTCTCGCCGTCAGCCGCGACGGCTCCCGCCTGGTGACGGGGGTCGCGACCCTCGACCCCAAGAAGCAGAAGTGGGTCACGGCCCTGTGGGAGATCGACCCGACCGGACGAGGGCCGGCCCGTCGACTGACCCGCGGCGCCAAGGGAGAGGCCGACCCGGTCTTCACCGACGAGGGCGACCTGCTCTTCACGAGCGGCCGCCCCGATCCCGAGCAGGACGAGGAGGACGACGCCTCAGCGGTGTGGCTGCTGCCCCCGTCCGGTGAGGCGAGGCGGCTTCGGGCGCGGGCCGGCGGCCCGCGCAGCGCCGGCGGCTCGGTCGTGGTCGTGGCCGACACCCTCCCCGCCTCCACCGACGACGACGAGGCCCGTCGCAAGGCGCGCAAGGACCGCAAGGTCAGCGCGATCCTGCACACCGGCTACCCCGTTCGCTACTGGGACCACGACCTCGGCCCCGGGCAGCCCCGGCTGCTGCTCGGCTCGGTCGGCGGTTCCTTCCGCGACCTGACCCCTCAGCCGGGGAGGGCTCTCGACAACGCGACGTACGACCTGACGCCGGACGGAACGCAGGTCGTGACGTCCTGGGCGGTGCAGGAGGCGAACGGCAGCAGCCGGTCCACCCTCGTCGTCCTCGGCGGCGACGGGTCTCGGCGCGTGCTCGCGGACAGCCCGGAGCACGAGTACGCCGACCCGGCCGTCTCGCCGGACGGCGAGCGGGTCGCCTTCGTGCGGACCACGCGCAGCACGCCGCACGACCCGGGCACCCAGGAGGTGGTCGTCGTGCAGCTGGACGGGACCGGGGAGCGGGTCGTCGAGGGCTGGGACCGCTGGCCCACCTCCGTCCACTGGACGTCCGCCGGCGATGCGCTGATCGTCACTGCAGACGAGGAGGGACGCGGACCGGTCTTCCGGATCGGCAAAGAAGGAGTCGTGCGCCTCACGACGGACGACGGGAGCTACACCGACCTGTGCGTCGGACCGGACGCCCTCTACGCGCTGCGCAACAGCGTCGACAGCCCGCCGACGCCGGTGCGGATCGACCCCGCCGTGCCAGGCGTGCCGGCTCGGCTTGCGTCGCCGGCCGAGGACCTGGAGATGCCGGGCCGGCTGGAGGAGATCAGCACCACTGTCGCTGACGGCCGCACCGTGCGGTCGTGGCTCGCGCTTCCCCCGGGAGACGGGCCGCACCCGCTCGTCCTGTGGGTCCACGGCGGACCGCTCGCCTCGTGGAACGGGTGGAGCTGGCGCTGGAACCCGTGGCTGCTGGTCGCCCAGGGCTACGCGGTCCTGCTGCCCGATCCCGCCCTGTCGACGGGGTACGGCCTCGCACACATCTCGGTCGGCTGGGGCGACTGGGGCGGGCCGCCCTACACCGACGTGCTGGCCGCCACAGACGCGGCGCTGCAGCGCGCTGACCTCGACCCGAGCCGGACCGCCATGATGGGCGGCTCGTTCGGCGGCTACATGGCGAACTGGATCGCCGGCCACACCGACCGGTTCCGCGCGATCGTCAGCCACGCCTCGCTCTGGAACCTCCAGCAGTTCGGGCCGACCACCGACGCTGCCTGGTACTGGGCCCGCGAGATGACCCCCGAGATGGTCGAGGCGAACGACCCGTCGCAGTTCGCGGACGCCATCGTCACGCCGATGCTGGTCGTCCACGGCGACAAGGACTACCGGGTGCCCGTCGGCGAGGCCCTCAGGCTCTGGTGGGACCTGTGCTCACGGGCGACCGACCCCGCTGCGATGGCCCACCGTTACCTGTACTTCCCCGACGAGAACCACTGGGTGCTCACTCCTGGTTCCGCAGACGTCTGGTACCAGATGGTGCTCGCCTTCCTCGCGGAGCACGTGCTGAGCGTCCCGACGCCGGTGCCGGACCTGCTCGCGTGACCTCTCGCGAGAGCGTCCGTGACTCAGAGTGCCGGGAGGGCTCAAGGAGCCGCGGGTGGGCGACGACACAAGGGGTGGAGAGAGTGTCGTTCGGGCAGATGGACTAGCCTGACATTTCTCCCCAATGTCCGTTTTGCCTCCTCTTGAACGGTGCCCGCATCTTGATCCGGACTCGCTCGCGCCGCCTTGCCCGCAAGGCGACGGTCGTGGCAGCTGCGCTGGCGGCGACGGCGGCACTCGTGCCGACGTCGAGCGCGCAGGCAGCCGTGCCGCTGGGCAACATCGGTGGGTGGACGCAGACGGCTCACGAGGACTTCCGCACCGCTCTCAACGAGTCGGTCTGGGGCAAGTACTCCGGCCGACCTGGTGGGAACCCGTACGGCATGTGGGCCCCGAGCCACGTCGACGTGCGTGCCCAGGCCCTGCGGCTGCGTGGCTTCCGCGAGGGCAGCCAGTTCGTCACGGGTGGCGTGATGCTGAACCGCCCGCAGACCTACGGCAAGTGGCTCGTGCGTGCCGCGTTCAACCGTGGCGCGAACATCGAGCAGGTGATGCTGCTGTGGCCGACCTCGGGATGGCCGCCGGAGCTCGACTTCGCCGAAGGCGCGTCGAACGGCCGGACCATGGCGACGGCGCACTGGAGCTCCAGCAACGACCAGTCGCACTACTTCGCGAACGTCGACATGCGGCAGTACCACGTCTACGGCCTCGAGTGGACGCCCACCGCGGTGCGCTTCACCCTCGACGGCCGGGTCTTCGGAACCGTCACCGGTGCGGGCGTCCCGCACCAGCCGATGAGCCTGGCGCTGCAGACGCACGCCACGCGTCCGGTCGGCCTCATCAGCAGCCTCGTGCCGCGCGAGGTCACCGAGTACGTCGACTGGGTCAGCGTCTACCGCTACGGCTGAGCAGGTCGCGGACGTGGCCGGTCTCGTTGAGGCTGATCACGCCGCGCCGACCGTCCCGGGCGGCGCCGATCCGGGAGACGGAGGCGTAGTCCGGCGCGAACCAGAGCGGCTTGGCCTGTCCGGTGACGACGCCGGCGTAGGCGTTGATCGAGCCGGAGTGCATGAACAGCACGGCCCGTCCACCCGGGTGCCGGTCCGCGATCGCCTCGCAGGCGGCCACGACCCGCTCCCGGAAGGCGACCGGGTCGACGTCGGGGTGGTAGAGGTCGCCCTGCACGAGCCGCTCCCAGCGCGGGTCACCAGCGGCCCGCAGCTCCTCGACGGGGACGTAGGAGCTGTGCGCGACGTCGAACTCCGCCAGGCCGTCCTCGACGACCAGGGGTAGGCCGAGCTTCTCGACCAAGGGCGCGGCGGTCTCGCGCGCCCGTCGTGCCGGGCTGGAGTACAGGTGCGTGATGTCGTCGCCCGCGAGGGCGTCGAGGACCCGCAGGGCCTGCTGGTGCCCGCGCTCCGACAACCCGGGGTCGGCCGGGCTGCCGTCGGGGGTCGTGTCGATGCGCACCGGGAGGGCGTGGCGGACGAGGACGAGCTCCATCCACGGCAGACTAGTGACGGTGGACATCGGACGAACGCTCGGCGTCGAGGAGGAGTACGCCCTCGTCGGACCCGATGGCGCCCTCGCCGACGCTCCGGAGGTGGCCGCGACGGCCCACCGGCTGATCGGTGACAGCGCGACCCCGGAGATCTCCACCTCGCAGCTCGAGGTGGTGACGCTGATCTGCGACTCCCTGTCGATGGTGCGCTCCCAGATCGAGCTGCTCCGCCGCACCGCCGTCCAGGCAGCGGCCGAGCACGACTGCCGTGTGCTGGCGTCCGGCACGCACCCGTTCTCGTCCTGGCGAGACCAGCGGATGAGCAAGGGAGACGTCTACAAGCGGCTGGTGGAGCGCTGGGGCCTGCTCGCCCGCCAGCAGCTCATCACCGCGCAGCACGTGCACGTCGGTGTGCCGGCGGACCTGTGCGTCCCCGTGCTCGACCGCATCGGTCCCGATCTGCCCCTGCTGCTCGCGATGTCGGCCTCCTCGCCCTACTGGGAGGGCGAGGACACCGGGTACGCCAGCTACCGCTCCATGTGGTTCTCGCGCTGGCCGGTCGTGGGCACCTTGCCGGTGCTCGGGACGCGAGCTGCCTACGACGCGCTCGTCGCGTCGCTCATCGCGACGGGGGTGGCGGAGAGCCCGTCACGGCTCTACTGGGACGCCCGGCCGTCGGAGCGCTTCCCGACGGTCGAGGTCCGGGTCGCGGACACGATGCCGCTTCTCGACGACGCCGTCCTGCACGCCGCCCTGGTCCGGTCCCTCGTGCGGGTGGCCGCGCGTGAGGACGACTTCCTCCCGGTGCCTCCGGACCTCGTGCGTGCGGCGCGGTGGAGAGCGGCCCGCTTCGGGCTCGAGGGCTCGTTGCTGGACCCGGCCACCGGCGCCCTGGTCCCGGCTGCTGAGCTCGTGCGCGACCTGCTGCGCCGGGTCCGGGAGGACCTGGAGGAGCTGGGGGACTGGGACGAGGTCTCGACGCTCGCCGAGGAGCTGCTGGCCCGCGGTACGTCGTCCACGCGGCAGCGGCGGGTCTTCGCTCAGGAGGGGTCGCTCGAGGCGGTCGTCTCCTCCGTGGTCGCCGAGTTCGACCCCGAGGGCCCCGGGTCGGCGGACTAGCGTGGGCGGATGCCTGGAGCCCTGCCCGACGGCGATCCTGCACCCGTCGACGGTTCGCTGCCGGCATCAGCGCTGAAGGAGCTCGGCGCCAGGCCCTTCGGGATCTACGTCCACGTGCCGTTCTGCCGGACCCGGTGCGGCTACTGCGACTTCAACACCTACACCGATCTCGACGGCCTGCAGTCCTCGTACGCGGACACGGTCCTCGCGGAGCTGGACCTGGCAGCGAAGGTCCTGGGACAGCCGCCGACGGTCGAGACCGTGTTCGTCGGGGGAGGGACGCCGACGCTGCTCCCCAGCAGGGACCTCGGGCGGATCCTGGAGGGGATCGACGAGAGGTTCGGCCTTGCGTCCGGGGCCGAGGTGACGACCGAGGCGAACCCCGACTCGGTGACCGCGCAGTCGTTGAGCGAGCTGCGCGAGGCGGGCTTCACCCGGATGAGCTTCGGCATGCAGTCCGCCGTGCCGCACGTGCTTGCGGTCCTCGAGCGCACCCACACCGCAGGGCGACCGCAGCAGGCGGTGGCCGAGGCCCGCGCCGCGGGCTTCGAGCAGGTGTCGCTCGACCTGATCTACGGAGCGCCGGGGGAGTCCGACACCGACTGGCAGACGTCACTCGACGTGGCGCTCGCCGCCGAGCCGACGCACGTCAGCGCCTACGCCCTGATCGTGGAGGAGGGCACCCGGCTCGGCGCCCAGGTCCGGCGGGGAGAGGTCCCGATGCCGGACGACGACGTCCTCGCGGACCGCTACCTGATGGCCGAGGAGTCGCTCGCGCCACTGGGTTGGTACGAGGTCTCCAACTGGGGCGAGCCCTGCCGTCACAACCTCGGCTACTGGCAGGGCGCCCACTGGTGGGGAGCCGGACCTGGGGCCCACAGCCACGTGGGAGGTGTCCGCTGGTGGAACGCCAAGCACCCCAGCGCCTACGCGCAGCGGTTGGCCGCCGGCGAGAGCCCCGCGCTGGCAAGGGAGCTGCTCACGGAGGAGGACCGGCGCGTCGAGCGGGTGCTGCTCGAGATCCGTCTTCGCGACGGACTGCCGCTGAGCACCCTGCGCGAAGCAGGGCTCGAGGCGGCGCACCGGTTCGCCGCCGAGGGCCTGCTGGAGCTGACCGGACAGCGAGCCGTCCTCACTCTCCGGGGCCGCCTGCTCGCCGACGCCGTCGTCCGCGAGCTGGTCGACTGACGGTCAGTGCACGAACCGGATGGTGAGCGGGTAGCGGTAGGCCTCCCGCCGGCTCGCGGCGACAGCGGCGGTGATCGCCAGGACGGTCGCGGCGACAGCCAGGCCGAGGAGCATGAAGAACCCGACGATCACGATGATGAGGATGGCTGAGACCACGGCGTAGATCGCCAGGCTGAGGTGGAAGTTCAGCGCCTCGGCAGCGTGGTGACGGGTCATCGGCTTGGACGAGTCGTCCTTGGTGATGAGGTACAGCACGAGCGGCCCGATCAGGCCGAAGGCGAACAGGGACAGGTGGGCGAGGATCGACAGGACGGTGTCCTCGGGAGGTCCGTATCCGGGCTGCGGGTTCGTCATGCGGGGACCGTAGCCGCGGACGAAGCTCGGCCGCGTCAGGGACAAACCCTGATCCCGTGACTCAGGGCACAACCTCGTGCACCGGCTCTTCCGGCACTTCGGCGGTAGTCTTGAGCGCAGGACCTCAGTCCTCGCCAGTCGGGCACCCTGCCCGCGGTCGCTCGTGTGTCGTGCTTCGTCCTCGCGGACCCGCCTCTTCACATGCGTCATTCGACGCTCGCGGCCCTGCAAGACGCACCACACGGAGTACACAACGTTGTCCAGCTACACCCGTCGTCCCCGCACGTCCTCCTCCAGCCGTCCGCGCACCTCCCGTCCGGCCGCCCCCGTCAAGAGCGCCCTCGAGATCGGCCTCGACGCCGCTGCTGAGCTGTCGCTCGCCGAGGCCGACCAGCCCGTCCCGACCTTCCAGTCGCTCGGCCTGCCGGACCGGCTCATCAGCGCTCTCGCCCGTCGTGACGTGACGGCTCCCTTCGCGATCCAGGCTCGCGCCCTGCCCGACGCCGTCGCCGGTCGCGACGTCCTCGGCCGGGGTCAGACCGGCTCCGGCAAGACCCTCGCGTTCGGTCTGCCCATGCTGACGCGCCTCGTCGGTGGCACCCGCGCGGCCCGTACCCCGCGTGGTCTCGTCCTGGTCCCGACGCGCGAGCTCGCGCAGCAGGTCAACGACGCCCTCGCCCCGCTGGGGCAGGCGCTCGACCTCAAGGTGATGACGATCTACGGCGGTGCCTCGATGGGCCGTCAGATCGACCAGCTCCGCCGCGGCGCGGACATCGTCGTCGCGACCCCCGGTCGCCTTCAGGACCTCATCAACCAGCGCGAGTGCGACCTGTCCAAGGTCGAGATCACCGTGCTTGACGAGGCCGACCACATGGCCGACCTCGGCTTCATGCCGGCGGTCACCGCGCTGCTCGACCTCACCCCGGCCAGCGGCCAGCGGATGCTGTTCTCCGCCACGCTCGACCGCGGGGTCGACAAGCTCGCTCTCGGCTACCTCAAGGACCCGGCGATGCACGCCGTCGCCCCTGCGGCCAGCCCGGTCGACACCATGGACCACCTGGTGTTCGCGGTGCAGCGCGACAGCAAGGTCACGATCGCCGCCGAGATCGCGAACCGGCCGGCCCGGACGCTGTTCTTCGTCCGCACCAAGCACGGCGCCGACCGCCTCGCCGAGCAGCTGTCCCGCACCGGCGTCAACGCCGCCGCGATCCACGGCAACCTCACCCAGAGCGCCCGCAAGCGCGCGCTGGACGACTTCACCACCGGCCACTCGCGGGTGCTGGTCGCCACCGACGTCGCCGCCCGCGGCATCCACGTCGACGACGTCGACCTGGTCGTGCACTACGACCCGCCGGCCGACTTCAAGGACTACCTGCACCGCTCCGGCCGCACCGCCCGCGCGGGTGCCCGCGGCACCGTCCTGTCGTTCATCCTCGGCGATCAGGTCCGCGACCACCAGCGCATGCGCGAGCGCGCCGGTGTCGAGGCCAACGCGATCTCCGTCGTCCCGGGCCACCCGGACGTGCGGGCCATCGCCGAGTCCGGCGAGGCCATCGAGGTCCAGCCCCGCATCCGCAACACCGCGACCGGTTCCAACCGCCGTCCCGGTGGCCCCGGTGGGCGTCCGCGTCGCAGTGGCCCGCCGTCGGCCGGCTCGGCCGGCCCGCGCGGCTACCGCGGGTCCACCCCGCGCACCCCTGCGGCCAGCTGACCCA
>JAODNB010000159.1 GCA_025464795.1 Frankiales bacterium | reverse complement strand
GCGCTCTTCACCGAGGCGGAGGCCTCCTTCTGCGACGCGCGAAGGCCGTCGGCGCGAGTGACGGCGGCACGGCGGGCCTCGTCCGCCTTGAGAAGGGCATCGACGAGCGCGGGGTCCTCCCCGCGCGCGACCTGAGAGTCGCGGACCCGCTCGGGGTCCTCGCGCAGGAGCTTGAGGTCGATCACACGAAGAAGGCTATCGGGGTCGCCTAGCGGCGGGAGAAGCGCTTCTTCGCGGGCGCGACGTCCTCGGTCTCGCGGGGCTGCACGCCCCCGCGGGTGGCGTACTGGATGGCCTGGAGCTCCTCGGGGCTCAAGGAGTGGTCGCTCTCGCCCGCCTTCACGCCCTTGGCGTAGGTGCGCGTCTCGGACCGGCCGTTGATCGAGGTGAGGATGATCCCGTCACCCGCGTCGTCGAGCAGCGCGGCGCTGAACGACAGCCGGCCCCCCATGTCACCGAAGGCGTCGTACCGGACGACGGCGACGTGGCGCAGGGCGTCGGACAGGTCGGCCCGGGCTGCCGCGAGGTCGTCCCGGAGCATCCCGACGTCGGTGCGCAGCGCCTCGGACTCCCGGTACTGGCGGTTCACCGACTCCACGAAGGACGCGCCCGAGTCGCCACCGGTGAGCCGGTCGTGCGAGCCGGCCAGCCTGTTGAAGCGAACCAGCAGGGCCAGGGCGAGACCCAGCGACACGATCGCGACCCCCGCCGCCACGAGGGCGACGACCTCGAGGGTCTGGTTGTCGAGAAGCACGGCACGACACTACCTACGCCTGCCGCTTACTAAGGTGCGGCGCGTGGACAGGGATGAGGCGTCGCGACTGCTCGGTCAGGTCGCTGACGGCACCCTGACCCCGGCGCAGGCCCTGGACCGGTTCGCCACCGCTCCCTACGACGCTCTCGCCCACTCGTTCGTCGACACCCACCGCGGGCTGCGCACCGGTGACCCGGAGGTCGTGCTCGCCGAGGGCAAGACGACCCAGCAGGTCATGGACAACGTGACCGCGCTGTCCCAGCAGGGCCGCGTCCTGGTGACCCGCTGCTCCCCGGAGCAGTCCCTGGCTCTGGGCGCCTCCGGCCGCACCGTCCTGATCGGCGAGCCGCCGGAGCCGAGGGGCCTCGTCGCGGTGATCGCCGCCGGTACCTCGGACGGCCCCGTCGCCGAGGAGGCGGCGATCACGGCGCACGCCTTCGGGGTGAACGTGGAGCGGGTCGACGACGTCGGAGTCGCCGGGCTGCACCGGCTGGTCGCCGCCCGCCCCCTCCTCGACCGCGCGGACGTCGTCATCTGCGTCGCCGGGATGGAAGGGGCGCTCCCCTCGGTGCTGGGTGGACTGGTCGGGACGCCGCTGATCGCCGTGCCGACGAGCATCGGGTACGGAGCGAGCTTCGGTGGTCTCGCCGCCCTGTTGGCGATGCTCAACTCCTGCGCCCCGGGCGTCGCCGTCGTGAACATCGACAACGGCTTCGGCGCCGGGGTCTTCGCAGCACGAGCCGCCAGGGTGGCGCACCCGTGATCGGCTGGATCGACGCCCAGGCCGGGGCCAGCGGCGACATGCTCCTCGGTGCCGTCGTCGACGCCGGGGTGCCGCTGGCAGTGCTGCAGGACGCCGTCGGGTTCCTCGGCGTCACCCTCACGGCCAACCCGACGACACGGGCCTCCCTCGGTGCCACCAAGGTCGACGTCAGCACCCCACCTGCGCAGGAGACGAGGACGTGGGCCGACGTCCGCGCGATGCTTCCGGAGGGCCGCAGCCACGAGGTCTTCGAGAGACTGGCTCACGCCGAGGGAGCGGTCCACCGCATCCCGGCTGACGAGGTGCACTTCCACGAGGTCGGTGCCCTGGACGCTCTGGCCGACATCATCGGCGTCACCGCCGGGTTCGCTCATCTCGGACTGACCGAGCTCCACTGCTCGACCGTCGCCCTCGGGTCCGGGACGACGCGCGGTGCCCACGGGCCACTTCCGGTACCCGCCCCCGCCGTGCTGGTTCTGCTCGACGGGAAGCCCGTGCACGGCGGGGCCAGTCCCCACGAGGCCACCACGCCGACGGGCGCCGCGCTGCTGGCCACCCTGGTGACCCACTGGGGCCCGCTGCCCCCCATGAACGTCGCCCGTACGGGTCTCGGTGCCGGTGGTCGCGACCCTGCCGAGGTCGCGAACGTGGTCAGGCTCGTCCTCGGCAATCCCTTGCAGGGCAAGGGATCTGCTGTGCTTCTCGAGACCAACGTCGACGACCTCGACCCACGGCTGTGGCCCCACGTCCTGACCCAGCTCATGGCGAGCGGCGCAAGCGATGCGTGGCTGACGCCCATCCTCATGAAGAAGGGGCGGCCGGCGCACACCCTGTCCGTCCTCTGCTCCCCCGAGCAGGTCGCGCAGCTGCGAGCTGTCGTCTTCCGGGAGACCAGCACCCTCGGGCTGCGCGAGTCGACCGTCGCCAAGCACGCCCTCGAACGCCGGGAGTCGACCGTCGAGGTCGGGGGCCACCTGATCCGCGTGAAGGTGGCGTCCCTGGACGGCGAGGTGGTGAACACCAACCCGGAGTGGGAGGACGTCCTCGCCGCCGCTCAGGCTCTGGGTCGTCCGGCGAAGGAGGTGCTTCAGAGCGCGGTGACGAAGGCCAGCGCACCGGCACCACCGACCAGCGGTACCGCCACCACGTCGTAGGTCTGCAGGTTGCCCTCCTGCCGCAGCCGGACGAGGCCCCGCGCGAGGCAGCCGGTTCGGAGCACCCGTTGCGTCGGCGAGAGCAGCTCGGGGTCGGTCACCGGCGCCGCTTCGGCAGTGAAGTCCACCAGGCTCAGCAGCTCGGTCGTCAGCTGCCCCAGCGAGGCCACCGGATCCAGCCCGAGCAGCGAAGCGCACGCAGCGCTGAGTGCCGTCACCCGACTCTCCCGGTCGATCAGGGCGCACGCCTCGAGGGCCTCACTGACCCGCGTGCCCCAGGCGAGCAGGCTGTCGTCAGCCAGGTCGAGCACCCGGGGCGGTGGGGAGTCGAGCGCCCGCAGAGGCATCACCAGGTGAGGTCCCTGCTGCCGCGTCGTCACCTGCCCGCCAGGGACGCAAGGCCGTCAGCCAGCGGGCGGAACCGCCACCCGAGCTCCGACTGGGCCTTGTCGCTGCGGGCCCAGAAGGTCACCCCGTCCGACGACGCGATCAGCTCCCGCAGGTTCGGCGGGAAGCCGAGCAGCGGACCGACCACACGACCGAAGGGCACCATGGCTCGTACGACGGTCGTCGGCAGAGAACCTCGCGGTCGCCTCTTCCCCGACACCCGGGCGAGCTCCGCGATCAGGTCGCCCATCCGAGTGGGCTCCCCGGCCAGGACGTAGGACTCACCGACCTCGCCCTTGTCGAGGGCGAGCAGAATGCCGGCCGCCACGTCATCGCGGTGCACCGGCGTGATGCCCAGACCGGGGAACGGCAGCAGCGGCAGCTTCCCGTCGAGGAGGCGCTGGAAGACCGACCCGAGCTCGCTGGTGTCACCCGGTCCGTAGACGGTCCCGGGCTGCACCGTCACGAGCGGCAGGCCCCGCTCGCACAGCTCGGCCGCACGCTCATGGGCCTGAACCTTCGTCTGCTCGTAGACCGACGTGAAGCCCGGCGTCGTGCGGACCCAGGTCTCGTCCGCGACGACGCCTCGGGTGTTGCCGAAGACAGCGACGGTGCTGACGTACACCGCCTTCTGCACACCGGCGGCAAGGGCTGCACCGAGGACGCGCTCGGTCCCCCGGACGTTGGCGTCGACGAGCCGCTCACGCCCCGAGGCTGGCACGCCGACCTCGTACACCGCTGCGCAGTGCACCACCGCGTCGCAGCCACGCATCGCGACCCGGAGGGCCTCCTCGTCGGAGAGGTCTCCGTGCACCACCTCGCACCCGGGCAGCGATGCCTTCGCGGGGTCGCGCACGAGCGCCACGACACGATCGCCTCGGGCCAGCAGCAGGCGCGCCACTTCGCCGCCGATGAAGCCGGTCCCGCCAGTCAGGAAGACGCGCACGGCCGGACCCTACTGCCGATCGGGCCGGTCTACAGTCCGTCCATGAGCGGCGTCCAGGTCACCAGCGAGGTGGGTCGCCTGCGCACCGTCCTGCTGCACCGGCCGGGCAGCGAGCTGCAGCGCCTCACTCCACGCAACAACGCAGACCTGCTCTTCGACGGCGTCCCCTGGGTCGGTCGGGCGCAGGAGGAGCACGACGCCTTCGCCCAGGCCCTGCGAGATCGCGGGGTCGAGGTCCTCTACCTCCAGCAGCTGCTGACCGAGACCCTGGATGACGCGGACGCCCGCGCGTCGGTCGTCAACACCGCGGTCGCACCGACGGTCGTCGGTCCGATCCTCGCCGCTGCGTTGCGCGGCTGGTTGCTCGACCTGCCCAGTGGGGACCTGGCGCTGCACCTGGCCGCGGGGCTCACCCACGACGAGCTGCCCCGGACCGGACCGGAGGGAGTCGTGCGGCGCCTCGCGGGATCGACCGACTTCGTCCTCCCACCCCTGCCGAACCTGCTGTTCACCCGCGACTCGAGCCTGTGCGTCGCCGACCACGTCGCGGTCACCAGCCCGTCGATGCGCGCGAGGCAGCGGGAGACCTCGCTCACGGGCGCGATCTACCGGCACCACTCCCGCTTCGCGGGGACGCCCCTGCTGTACGGGGGATCGCGCGAGGAGGCGTGGTTCGAGGGCGGCGACGTCCTGCTGCTCGCCCCCGGTGTCATCGCCATCGGCGTCGGCCAGCGCACGACGCCCGCCGGCGTGGAAGCCTTTGCCCTCAGGGCCTTTGCGGCCTCCGTGGCCCACACCGTACTGGCCGTGCCCATCGCGCAGGAGCGCGCCACCATGCACCTCGACACCATCTGCACCATGGTCGACATCGACGCCGTCGTGATGTTCCCGGCCGTCGCCGACACCCTGCAGGCGTGGAGCGTCACCCCCACCGAGGACGGCGTCCTCATCACCGGACCCGAGCCCTTCCTCATCGCGGCAGCGAAGGCCATGCAGCTCGACGAGCTGCGCGTCGTCGACACCGGCCTCGATCCCGTGACCGCGGAGCGGGAGCAGTGGGACGACGGGAACAACACCTTGGCGCTAGCCCCGGGGCTCGTCGTCGCCTACGAGCGCAACGTCGTGACGAACCAGGCACTCGAGGCCGCGGGAGTCGAGGTCGTGCGCATCGCCGGCTCGGAGCTCGGGTCCGGACGGGGTGGCCCGCGGTGCATGTCCTGCCCGGTGCTGCGGGACCCGCTGTGAACCGGGCGGCTGCTTCAGGCGAACGTCAGCCGTGAACAACACCTTGGTCCTGCGCGTGCTGGCCGCCCTCTCCCTCGTCGGGGTGGCCTTCGTGCACCTGAAGATCGCGGGCAACTACGACGGTCTCGGCAAGGACCCCTTGGCCCTGGACGACCAGTTCTACGTCCAGGCAGCTGTCGCGATCCTGCTCGCCGTCGCGCTGGTCGTGAAGCCGCACCTGCTGGTGTGGCTCGCCGCGGTGGGGTTCGCCGTCGCCTCGATGGCCGGCCTGATCTACAGCCGCTACAAGTGCCTTCCGATCTACGGCTTCGACGGCTGCTTCCAGGAGACCTGGTCCGTCGAAGGCGCGAAGCTGGCCATCACGGCGGAGATCGCGACGCTCGTCTTCGCCGGGGCTGGTGCCGCCGTCACCTACCGGGCTCTCCAGGGCCGCAGGACCACCTGACGTCCTCCCCCCTGCGTCGCTGTCGGGCACTTCCTGCGGACGTGACCCCGAGTCAGCGCAAGGTGAGCTGACGGCTCAGCAGTCCCGAGCGCGCTCGGCGCTGCTCCTCGCTGAGCCCACCGGACTCGGCCAGGGCCTCGTCGAGTCGCACCCGCAGGGCCGCAGCCGGCTCCTCCAGAGCCTCCGCCGGTGTCTCGAGCGGCAGGTCCCAGACAGGGACGAGCAGGCCATGGGCGCGGAAGGACCCGACGTAACGGGTGTCCGGTCCGAGCGACAACCCGGAGCTGCCGAGGCGGGCCATCGCGTCGAGCAGCGGGTTCTCGTCCTCGGGCAGGACCCAGCGCAGGTGCGAGCGCGCCCTCATGCGGCACCAGTAGGCGCTCGCCACCGACCTCAGTCGGGCGGTGGGGACGACCGAGGAGTTCGCCCGCTCCATGGACTCGGCGATCTCGCCGTCCGGGTCCTCCAC
>JAODNB010000072.1 GCA_025464795.1 Frankiales bacterium | reverse complement strand
GGCCTCAGCTACGACCTGTTCACCCGCACCACGACGGTCAACCACTACACGGTCGTGCAGGAGCTGTTCACGGCGCTGCACCAGAACGGGTACGTCGTCGAGCGGTCCCAGCTGTCGGCGATCGACCCCGCGACCGGTCGAGGTCTGCCCGACCGCTACGTCGAGGGGACCTGCCCGCACTGCGGGTACGACGGCGCACGCGGCGACCAGTGCGACGACTGCGGCAGGCAGCTCGACCCGCAGGACCTCATCAACCCGCGGTCGAAGATCGACGGGGCCACGCCGAGGTTCGTGGAGAGCGCGCAGTTCTACCTCGAGCTGCCGGCCTTCGCCGACCTGCTCGGCGACTGGCTCGGGTCGCGCACGGACTGGCGACCCAACGTCCTGAAGTACAGCTCCAACCTGGTGGACGAGATGAGGCCGCGGGCCATCTCCCGCGACCTCGACTGGGGTGTCCCCATCCCCCTGGACGGCTGGCGGGATCGCAATGACAAGCGCCTGTACGTCTGGTTCGACGCCGTCATCGGCTACCTGTCCGCCTCGATCGAGTGGGCCCGCCGCACGGGGAGCTCATGGGAGGAGTTCTGGCACGGCGACGCGGCCGAGTCCTTCTACTTCATGGGCAAGGACAACGTCGTCTTCCACTCCGTCATCTGGCCGGCGATCCTGCTCGGCGCCTCCGGCAAGCCACACGGGTCGCCTGGTGCGTACGGCGAGCTGGACCTGCCGTCCGAGGTCGTGTCGTCGGAGTTCCTCACCATGGAGGGCAAGAAGTTCTCCTCCTCCAGGTCAGTCGTGATCTACGTACGTGACGTGCTCGAGCGCTACGGCCCGGACGCGATCCGCTACTACCTCGCGGTCGCCGGTCCGGAGTCCTCCGACACCGACTTCACCTGGGAGCAGTTCGTCACCCGCAACAACACCGAGCTCGTCGCCGGGTGGGGCAACCTGGTGAACCGCGTGATGTCCCTGGTCAACAAGAACATCGGCACCATCCCCCCGGCGGGTTCGCTCACCGCTGAGGACCAGGCCGCGCTGGACGCGTCCGCAGCGGCGTTCGACACCGTCGGCGCCCTGCTCGGAGGCAACCAGGTCAAGGCTGCCGTTCACGAGGCCATGAGGGTCGTCGGAGAGGCGAACGGCTACCTGTCCGCCATGGAGCCGTGGAAGCTCAAGGCGGACCCGGAGCGCCGGGCGACCGTCCTGCACGTCGCGCTTCAGCTCATCAGCGACGCCAAGACGCTGCTCACGCCCTTCCTCCCGCACAGCTCGCAGAAGGTCTTCGCGATGCTCGGTGGTGAGGGCGAGTGGTCGGGCATGCCCCAGCTCGTGGAGGTCGACGACCTCGACGGCGGGCCGTCCTACCCGGTCCTCATGGGCGACTACGAGACCGCCGCGGTCTGGAAGAGCCTCCCCATCACCCCCGGTGTGGTCATCGGCGAGCCCGTACCGCTGTTCACCAAGCTCGACCCGTCCGTGATCGATGAGGAGCTGGCTCGCCTTGACCCGGGGGAGTAGGTCGCAGGAGGAGCCGCCGCCGGCGCCCGAGGGCCTTGCGGTCGCGGTCGCGGACAGCCACTGCCACCTCGACATCATGGGCGGAGACGTCGCGGCGCAGCTCGAGAGGGCGCGCGCCGTCGGCATCGACACCGTGGTGCAGATCGGCGTGGACCTCCCGTCGAGCCGGGCCTCGGCCTCCTTGGCCGAGGAGTTCGCGAACGTCTGGGGCGCGGTGGCCCTCCATCCCAACGAAGCCGGCCGGGGTGCGGCGACGCCAGCGGCACTGGAGGAGATCGCCTCGCTGGCAAGGCTTCCGCAGGTCCGCGCTGTCGGAGAGACCGGGCTCGACCACTTCCGGACCGGCCCTGACGGGCACCGGCTGCAGGAGGCGTCGTTCCGCGCGCACATCCAGATCGCCAAGGACGCCGGCAAGGCCCTGGTCATCCACGACCGGGACGCGCACGACGACGTCCTCCGCGTGCTGACCGAGGAGGGCGCCCCGGAGACGGTGGTCTTCCACTGCTACTCCGGGGACGCCGCGATGGCCCGGACCTGCGCCGACGCGGGTTACTACCTGTCCTTCGCGGGTCCGGTCACGTTCAAGCCGAACGACGAGCTCCGCGCCGCTGCTGCCGTCTGCCCGCTCGACCGGCTCCTGGTCGAGACGGACGCCCCGTTCCTCACCCCGATGCCCTACCGGGGGCGCCCGAACGCGCCGTACCTGGTGCCCCTGACGGTCCGCGCCGTGGCCGCCGCCCGTGCGCAGGACCTCGACGAGCTGTGCCACGCGATCGCTGCCAACACCGCGCGCGCCTTCTCCTACTGATGCCTGCTGACCCCACGACAACGGAACCGGAAGGGGCTGGAAACGCGGGACCGGAGCCCTTCGGGTTCCGTTGTCACGGCGAATGAGAGGCGGTTCACACCGCTACCCCACGACACCCCGTCTGACCTGCGGTTTTGCCCCACCGGGCCCGCGGGAAGGCGGTCGTTTCGTCCACAACGCCCCATCTGATCATTTGCCCGGTCGTACAGGCTCCCGTTACGTTCCTGAGACATCAGCCGGGGTCGGGGAAGTCCACGGCGGGTGCAGGGGGAGCCGCTCGGCCGAAACGGGCCTGCGGCTCTTCGACTGCCCCGCCCGCCCGTGCCCGGGAAGACCGAAGCTCGGAGCTCCGTGTCCGTCTCGTCGCTCACCACTCGTGTCGCCCTGCGTCCCGTCGCCCTCGGCATCAGCCTGCTCGCCATCACCGGGGGGCACGCCGCCTACGAGGCATCTGCGAAGACTCTCGCCGTCTCCGTCGACGGTCACGTCGTGAAGGTGAAGACCCACGGTGACACCGTCGCCAAGGTCTTGAGCGCTGCGCACCTGACGGTGAACCCGCACGACCTGCTGGCGCCCTCGAAGGCGACGAAGGTCAGCGACGGCAACACGATCGTCCTGCGCCGCGGGCGACCGATGAACCTGACGATCGACGGCACCACCCGCACCGTGTGGGTCACGGCGACCTCCGTGAACGAGGCGCTCGACCAGATCGGCCTGCGCGCCCAGGGCGCGATCCTGTCCGCGGACCGGTCGCGTGCCGTTCCGCTCAAGGGGTTCTCGCTGGAGGTCCGCACCCGCAAGACGGTGCAGATCCTGGATGCCGGCAAGGTCCGCCGCTTCGTGACGAACTCCCTCGTCCTCAAGGACGTCCTCGCCGACGCCAAGGTCGTGCTCCGTCCGCAGGACAAGCTCTCCCTGCCCCTGGTCTCGCCGGTCCGGAACGGCCTCGTCGTGCGCATCAACCGCATCGACGGCGGCCACGAGGGCATCGACCTGCCCATCCCCTTCAGCACTGAGCGCCGCGCCGACTCCTCGATGTTCAAGGGAGAGACCAAGACGCTCCGCGAAGGCCGCGTCGGCGTGCTCCACCGCAACTACAAGCTGCTGTTCCTCAACCACAAGCTCAGCAAGCGCATCCTGACGAGCGCGCACGCCACGGCGGCCCCGGTCACCGAGATCGTCGCCTTCGGCACGAAGGCCCGACCGACCCACTCCGCGAGCGCTGACGGCCTCAACTGGGCGGCCCTGGCACGCTGCGAGTCCGGCGGCAACCCGCGGTCGGTGTCGAGCAACGGCGAGTACCGCGGGCTGTACCAGTTCTCGCTGGGCACTTGGCACGGCGTCGGTGGATCCGGAGACCCGATCGACGCGTCCTCCGGGGAGCAGACCTACCGCGCGCAGATCCTCTACCGACGCTCCGGCCGCTCCCCGTGGCCGGTCTGCGGCCGGTACCTCTGAACCTCCTGACGGCTCCTGACATCCGGCGCCTCGCGGCCGGGCTCGAGCTCCGGCCGACCAAGCAGCTCGGCCAGAACTTTGTCATCGACCCCAACACCGTGCGGCGCCTGGTGCGGACAGCCGGAGTGGGGCCCGATGACGTGGTGGTGGAGGTCGGTCCTGGGCTCGGCAGCCTCACCCTCGGGCTGCTCGAGGTGGCCAAGCACGTGGTCGCGATCGAGATCGACGCACGCCTGGCAGGACTCCTGCCGAGCACGGTCGCTGAGCAGGCCCCCGAGCTGTCGCACAAGCTGGACGTCGTCCTCCAGGACGCCCTGCTGCTCGACACGGTCACGCCGGCGCCGACGGCGTTCGTCGCCAACCTGCCCTACAACGTGGCTGTGCCGGTCCTGCTGCGACTGCTGGAGAAGCTGCCGACCCTGGAGCGGGGCCTGGTGATGGTGCAGGCCGAGGTCGCGGATCGGCTGGCTGCACCGCCCGGGTCCAAGACCTACGGCATCCCCTCGGTGAAGGCTGCCTGGTACGCCGACGTCTCGAAGGCGGGAGCCATCGGTCGTCAGGTCTTCTGGCCCGCCCCCAACGTGGACAGCGGCCTGGTCGCGTTCACCCGTCGTGAACCCCCGGCGGCGGACCGCGAGAAGACCTTCGAGGTCATCGACGCAGCGTTCGCCCAGCGCCGCAAGACCTTGCGCGCCGCGCTGGCGGGCTGGGCCGGCTCCGCTCCTGCAGCCGAGGAGCGGCTGCGCGCGGCAGGCATCGACCCCACTGCTCGCGGTGAGGTGCTCGGCGTCGAGGACTTCGCGCGACTGGCTGCCACGTAGGCTGACCGAGTGCCCGTTCGCCCTCCGGTCGAGTCTGTCACCGCCCGGGCGCCGGCCAAGATCAACCTGCACCTCGCGGTGGGTGCGTTGCGGTCCGACGGATACCACGACCTCACCAGCGTCTTCCACGCCATCGGGCTCTACGACGAGGTGACCCTCGCCCCCGCCTCCGCCCTGTCGGTGCAGGTCGAGGGAGAAGGCGCCGGTGACGTCCCTGCGGACGAGACCAACCTCGCGGCGCGGGCGGTCACGGCGATGGCGGCACTGACCGGCCAGCCGGACGCCGTCCGCATCCGCATCCGCAAGGGCATCCCGGTCGCGGGGGGCTGCGCTGGGGGTTCCGCCGACGCGGCGGCCGCGCTGGTCGCCTACGACGCGCTGTTCGGCACGAGGTTGAGCCGAGACGAGCTGATCGAGGCCGCGGCCGCGCTCGGCAGCGACGTCCCCTTCAGCCTGTACGGCGGCACGGCGCTCGGCACCGGACGGGGCGAGCGGCTCACGGCCGTCCTGGGTGCGGGGACGTACTCCTGGGTGCTGGCGCTGGCCGACGGCGGGCTCTCGACGCCGGACGTGTACTCCGAGCTCGACCGGCAGCGCCGCGAGGGCCCGGTGTCGGTCGTGAGCGACTCCACGGAGGTCCTCGCGGCGCTGCGCAAGGGCGCGTCGGACCTGCTCGGTCGAGCCCTGCAGAACGACCTGCAGCCGGCGGCATTGGCGCTGAAGCCGGAGCTGCGCAAGCTGCTGAGCACGGGCGACGACCTCGGTGCGTTGGGCGGGGTCGTGTCGGGCTCGGGTCCGACCGTCGCGTTCCTCGCCCGGGACGACAAGCACGCGACGGCCCTGGCCGCAGCACTGTCAGGTCACGGCGTCTGCCGGACCGTCCGAGTCGCCGAGGGACCGGTCCCCGGCGCCCGCGTCGTGCGGCCCCAAGGCTAGGAACACCGTGGCTGTCAACCTGATCAACCTCGAGAACGTCACCGTCGCGCACGGCACCAAGCTGCTGCTCGACAACGTGTCGCTCGGCATCTCCGACAACGACCGGATCGGCATCGTCGGCCGCAACGGCGGAGGCAAGACCACGCTGCTCAAGACGCTCGTGAAGACCGAGGAGCCGCACTCAGGCCGCGTCACCCACTCGGGGGGGCTGCGGATCGGCGTTCTGACCCAGGACGTCCGGATCGACGTCCGCCTCACCGCTCATCAGGCGATCCTCGGGGACACGGCCGAGCACACGTGGGCGGGTGACGCGAAGGTGCGTGCGGTCCTCGACGGGCTCGGTCTGCACGAGGTCGGTCTCGACGCCGTCGTGGACAGCATGTCCGGTGGCGAGCGCCGGCGGGTCGCCCTGGCTGCGCTGCTCATCGGCGAGTGGGACCTCATCGTCCTCGACGAGCCGACCAACCACCTCGACGTCGAGGGGGTCTCCTGGCTCGCGAGCTTCTTGAAGAACCGCCGCGGGGCGCACCTCGTCGTCACCCACGACCGGTGGTTCCTCGATGAGGTGAACGAGTCGACGTGGGAGGTCCACGACGGTCAGGTCGACGCCTACGACGGTGGCTACTCCGCCTACGTGCTCGCCCGGGCCGAACGCGACCGCATGGCGGGCACGGCCGAGCAGAAGCGCCTGCAGCTGGTGAAGAAGGAGCTGGCCTGGCTCCGCCGTGGCCCGCCCGCCCGGACGAGCAAGCCCAAGTTCCGCATCGACGCCGCCAACGCGCTGATCGCGGACGAGCCACCTGCCCGCGACGAGATCGCCCTCCAGAGGTTCGCGACCGCTCGCCTCGGCAAGCAGGTGTACGACGTGGAGGACGTGTCCCTGTCGTTCGGTGACCGCGTGCTGTTCGACCACGTCACGTGGCGCGTCGGTCCTGGTGACCGCATCGGCATCGTCGGCGTGAACGGCGCGGGCAAGTCGACCCTGCTCAAGATGCTGATGGACCAGGTTCACCCGGCCTCCGGCGTGGTGAAGGTCGGGCAGACGGTCAAGGTCGCCTACCTCTCGCAGGAGGTCGCCGAGCTCGACCCGATGCTGCGCGTCCTCGAGGCGGTCGAGCAGGTCGCGAAGCAGGTCGACCTCGGCGGCAAGCCCGTCGGGGCGTCGTCGCTGTGCGACCG
>JAODNB010000071.1 GCA_025464795.1 Frankiales bacterium | reverse complement strand
AGCCCGTCGGTCGGCTGCATGGCGATGGCGCGCACCAGGTTGTCGCCGATGTGCTGCGCGACCTCCAGCGTCAGCGTGAAGGTCTCACCGCCCATCGTGCGGTCGACGTGGAGGGCGTTGTAGACCTCGGGCATCTCATCGGGGGCGAACTCGATGTCGACGACCGGGCCGATGACGCGCGCGACGCGCCCCACCCCGCCCGGGGTCGCGCCGGTGGCGGCGGTGGTGTCTTCGGTGATGGTCATGGTCACTCACTCCCTGCCGAGGCCAGCGCGCTGGCGCCGCCCACGATCTCGCTGATCTCTTGGGTGATCTCGGCCTGACGGGCCGCGTTCGCCGCTCGGGTGAGCGACTTGATGAGGTCTTCTGCGTTGTCCGTCGCGGCCTTCATGGCACGACGACGGGCAGCCGACTCCGACGCCGCGGAGGCGAGGAGGGCGGCGAACACGCGGGTCTCGACGTAGCGAGGCAGGAGGGCGTCGAGCAGCGCCTCCGGGCCGGGCTCGAACTCGTACAGGGGCAGCGGTCCGTCCACGGGCGCCTCGTCCGTCTCCTCGACGACCAGGGGCAGCACGCGTACGGCCGTCGGCGCCTGGGTGAGGGCGGAGACGAACTCGGTGAACACGATGTGGATCTCGTCCACACCGCCCTCCTCGGTCGGCTTCACGAACGCGTCGATGAGGGTGTCCGCCACCGTCTTCGCGTCGGTGTAGTGGGGCTTCTCCGAGAACCCGGTCCAGCTCTCCTCGAAGGCGCGGCCGCGGAAGCGGAAGAACGCCGCCGACTTGCGTCCGACGAGGTAGTTGACCGGCTCCTTGCCCTCGGAGCGCAGCAGCCCGGCGAGGGACTCCGCCGCCTTGATGGCGTTGGAGCTGTAACCGCCGGCCAGACCGCGGTCGCTGGTGATGAGCAGGATCGCCGCCCGCGAGGGGTTCGGCTTCTCGCTCACCAGCGGGTGGTCGATCGTCGACTGCGAGGCGAGCGCGGACAGCACGCGGGTGATCTCACGCTCGTACGGGCGGGCAGCCTTGACGTCGGCCTGCGCCTTGGCGATGCGAGAAGCAGCGATGAGCTCCATCGCCTTGGTGATCTTCTTCGTCGACTGCATCGCCTTGATCCGGCGACGGTAGACGCTGAGCTGCGCACCCATGGGCTAGGGCACGTCGGGAGCGGCAGGGGCCCGGTGGGCCGTGATCTTCTCCTGGCCCTCGGCGCCCTTGGCCATGGCGTCGACCGGCATGTCCTTGATGAGCGGCGTGCCGTCGCTGATCTGGAACTGCTTGGCGAAGTCGTCGATCGCCGCCTTGAGCTGGTCGATGGTGCCGTCCTCGAGCTTGCCGGTCTGCACGATGGCGTCGTAGATGCCCTGGTGCGCGCGGGCGACGAAGTCGAGGAACTCCGCCTCGAACCGGCGGACGTCACCGACGGGGACGATGTCGAGGTAGCCGTTGGTGCCTGCCCAGATCGACACGACCTGGCGCTCGACCGCGTACGGCGAGTACTGGCCCTGCTTGAGCAGCTCGACGAGGCGCTGACCGCGGTCGAGCTGCGCCTTCGAGGCCTTGTCCAGGTCGGAGGCGAAGGCGGCGAAGGCCTCCAGCTCGCGGTACTGAGCGAGGTCGAGGCGCAGTCGGCCGGAGACCGACTTCATGGCCTTGATCTGCGCGTTGCCGCCGACGCGGGACACCGAGATGCCGACGTTGATGGCGGGACGGACACCGGAGTTGAACAGGTCGGACTGCAGGAAGATCTGACCGTCGGTGATGGAGATGACGTTGGTCGGGATGAAGGCCGAGACGTCGTTGCCCTTGGTCTCGACGATCGGCAGGCCCGTCATGGACCCGCCGCCGAGCTCGTCCGAGAGCTTCGCGCAGCGCTCGAGCAGCCGGCTGTGGAGGTAGAAGACGTCACCCGGGTAGGCCTCGCGGCCCGGCGGGCGGCGCAGCAGCAGCGAGATGGCGCGGTAGGCGTCGGCCTGCTTGGAAAGGTCGTCGAAGACGATGAGGACGTGCTGGCCCTGGTACATCCAGTGCTGGCCGATGGCCGAGCCGGTGTAGGGGGCGAGGTACTTCAGACCGGCGGGCTGCGACGCGGGGGCGGCGACGACCGTCGTGTACTCGAGCGCACCGGTCTCCTCCAGGCGGCTGACGAGCTCGGCGATCGTCGACCCCTTCTGGCCGATGGCGACGTAGATGCACTTGACCTGCTTCTTCGGGTCGCCGCTCTTCCAGTTGTCGCGCTGGTTGATGATCGCGTCGAGGGCAACGGCCGTCTTGCCGGTCTGACGGTCGCCGATGATCAGCTGGCGCTGGCCGCGACCGACCGGCGTCATCGCGTCGATCGACTTGATGCCGGTCTGCAGCGGCTCCGTGACGGGCTGGCGCTGGACGACGGTCGGCGCCTGCAGCTCGAGGATGCGGCGGCCCTCGGCGACGATCTCGCCCTTGCCGTCGAGCGGGTTGCCGAGCGGGTCGACCACGCGACCGAGGAAGCCGTCACCGACGGGGGCCGACAGCACCTCACCGGTGCGGCGGACCTCCTGGCCCTCCTCGATGCCGGCGGCGTCACCGAGGATGACGCAGCCGATCTCGCGCTCGTCGAGGTTCAGGGCCAGGCCGAGCAGACCGCCCTCGAACTCGAGCAGCTCGTTGGTCATGGCCGACTGCAGCCCCTCGACGCGCGCGATGCCGTCGCCGGTCTCGATGACCCGCCCGACCTCCTCGCGCGTGGTCTCGGGCGTGTACGACGAGACGTACTTCTCGATCGCGTCCCGAATCTCCTCCGGGCGGATGCTGAGCTCCGTCATGACCCTCTGCTCTCTGTCTTAGCTGTTGGAAAGAAGGACTAGGCGAGGTTGCGGCGGGCCTCAGCCAGCCGGTGCCTCGTGGAGCCGTCGATGATCTCGTCGCCCACGTGGACGACGACCCCTCCGACGACCTTGGGGTCGACCTCGACCTGCAGTGAGATCTCGCGACCGAGCTGCGCGGACAGCGACGCGGCGAGCCGCGACTTCTGCGCGTCGTCCAAGGGGATCGCGGTCGTGACGGTCGCCAGCGAGCGCGAGCGCACGTCAGCGGCCAGGTCGGCGAACTCCTCCAGACCGGTCTCGAGCGTCCGACCGCGAGGGGTGACGACCAGCGCGTCGACGATCCGCTTGGTCGCGTCCTGGACCTTGCCGTCGAGCAGGCCGTTGACGAGAGCCTGCTTGCGCTCGTCCTCCACGCCGCGGTCGGTGAGCACGGCGCGCAGGGCCGGCTCTCGGGCGATCGTCCGCGCGAAGCGGAACAGCTCGTCCTCGACCTGGTCGAGCGTGCCGTTTGCCTCCGCGACCAGGAAGACCGCCGTCACGGCGAGCACCTCGATCGCGTCGACCAGGTCGCGCGCAGAGCTCCAGCGCTGCGACACGGCATCCTTCACCAGGTCGAGCGCGCCGGCGTCGACCTGGCTGCCGAGCAGGCCTTCGACGAGCGAGGCACGGGCCGGGGCCGGCAGCGACGCGTCGCCCAGGGTGCGCCGGAGGTTGCCCTCCCGGTCGAGCAGCTGGACGACGGAGAACAGCCCCTCTGCGACCCCGCCGAGGCTCGCCCGATCGGGCAGCCCGGTGAGGCGCCCCCGAACGGAGACGAGCGACTCGCGACTGGAACCCTGCATCAAGAAGCGCTCCCCTGAGACTGCTCCAGGTCCGCCAGGAACCGGTCGACCACGCGGCGCTGACGCTCCTCGTCGGCGAGCGACTCCCCGACCACGCGCTCCGCGAGCTCGACCGCCAGGCGGCCGATCTCGGAGCGCAGCTGCGTGACGACCTGCTGGCGCTCAGCAGCGAGCTGCTCCTCGCCACGGGCGCTGATGCGAGCCGCGGTCTCCCGCGCCTCGGCCGTCAGCTCGTCGACGATGGCCTTGCCCTGCTCGCGAGCCTCGTCACGGATCCGGGCAGCCTCGGCGCGCGCCTCGGCCAGCTGGGCCTTGTACTGCTCGAGGGCAGCGTTCGCCTCGGCCTGAGCCGCCTCGGCGCGCTGGATGCCGCCTTCGATGGCGTCCGTGCGGGCCTGGTGGGCCTGCTCGAACTTCGGGAACACGGCCTTGCTGAGGATGAAGTACAGCAGCGCGAAGGCGACGAGCCCGACGATGATCTCGGAGACCTTGGGGAGGAGGGGGTTGAAGTCCTTCTCCTTGACGGCCAGCGTCGTGGCAGCGACCAGCACTGAGGTAGCCATGACGGCTACTTGAGGGCGAAGGCGAGACCGATGCCGATGATGGCGAGGGCCTCAGCGAGGGCGAAGCCGAGGATGGCGATGCTCTGGAGCATGCCACGCGACTCGGGCTGGCGAGCGACGCCGCTGATGTACGCGGCGAAGATCAGACCGATGCCGACACCCGGACCGATGGCGGCGAGGCCGTAACCGATCATGTTCAGGCTGCCGTTGATCGTTCCATTCATTGCTGGTCCCCTTCAGGGTTCGAATACTGCTGTGTACAAACGAGAGGCGGAGAGGAGTGAGCGGCGCTCATCCTCAGTGCTCATCCGCCAAGGCGCCGCCGATGTAGAGGGCGGTCAGGAGGGTGAAGACGTACGCCTGGAGGAGCTGGATGAAGCCCTCGAACAGGCTGATGACGACGCCGAACACCAGCGACAGCGGGCCCACGACGTAGCCGATGCCGCCGTAGTCCTTGACCAGGTACACGCCACCGGACACGAACAGCAGCAGCACGAGGTGGCCGGCGAACATGTTGAAGGTGAGACGCAGCATCAGGGTGATCGGACGGACGATCACGGTCGAGAAGAACTCGATGGGCGCCAGCAGGATGTACACCGGCCAGGGGATCCCCGGCGGGAACATCATGTCCTTGAAGTACTTCACCGGCCCGGCCTTGCGGATGCCGAGGTAGAGGAAGACCACCCACGAGATGATCGCCAGCACGAGCGGGAAGCCGATGTGGGACGTCGAGGGGATCTGCAGGACCGGCACGAAGCCGGCCAGGTTGTTCAGCGCGATGAACGAGAACAGGGTCGCCAGGAAGGGCGCGAAGCGCAGCCCCTCGTGACCGATCGCGTCGAGCGCGACATCGTTGCGGATGAAGCCGTACAGGGACTCCCCCGCGAACTGCAGCTTGCCCGGGACGATCTTCACGTCGCGCGACGTGGCGAGGTAGAAGGCCGCGATCACGATCGTCATGAGGATGACGATGAGGATCGGCTTGGTGAACCAGCCGTCGTGGCTGAACAGGCCAGGGAAGTCGAAGTCGTTCGGCCCCGGGCTCTTGAACCCCGTCTTCTCGGTGGTGTCACCAGCCGCTGAGGGCACAACGGCGACATGGGCACCAACGCGCGAGGCGGCGGCGAGCAGGCTGCTCACGTCGTCCCTTCAGGTCGGGTAGGAGCGATCACGACGCCGACCCGGCGGCGATCACGACCTACCATAGCGAAACCAAATCCCGTACAGAGCCGTGCCTGTTCCGAGCAGCAGGCCCACCATCACGAAGAGCTGGTTGTCGAGCCACTCGCTGACGAGGTAGCCCGCGCCGCCCCAGACGACAACACCTGCCATGAGCAGCCCGGAGGCCGCCCAGGCGTCGTCCTGGGCCTTGCGTTCTGCGCTTCTGCTGACGGTGAAGTCTGGTGCTTGTGGGGCACGTTCCCCCGACTCGTCACGAGGCTGCGAAGAGCCGTTGTACGGGTCTGAGGTCATCAGGGCAACAGCCTAGCGGAACGTCGAACCCTTGTTGCAGACGGGTTGTCAGTCCGCTGTCAGCCCGGTGTCAGAGGTCGAGAGTTGGTTGGTTCTTGCGCTGGAGACCAGACACCAGCTGGGTGTTCGTCCAGACCAGAGCGCACCCGATGATGGTCAGCCCGACGACCTGGAAGTCGACGCCGGCGGTGCGCGAGGCCACCTGGTAGACGATCACGCCGAGCAGGATGCGCAGCACGTAGGTCATCCCCAGCACCAGGAAGGCGAGTCGTCCGCGGCCCCCGGTGCCGTCCCCCGCGATGAGGAACGGCAGGGTGCCGGCGGAGAAGAAGACGAGAACCAGCACCGCGCCGAGGACCGCGGACAAGGGGTTGTCGGCTGCGATCCAGGCAGCGACCACGGCGATCAGCCCTGCGAGGGAGGTGGTGAGTGCCGACAGCCTGTTGCGCTGGCTGAGCACGCTCACGGCTGGTGGGCCGCCCGCGCGGCCCGCAGCCGCGGCAGGCTGAGCACGATCAGCCCCACGACCGCGATGCTCGCCGCGACCCCGAAGACCATCAGCGCGCCGGTGAGGGAGACCGCGACGACGCTGAAGGCCAGTAGGGCGGTCCAGAAGTACATGATCATGACGGCCCGGGTGTGCCCGTGGCCCATCTCGAGCAGCCGGTGGTGCAGGTGCATCTTGTCCGGTGAGAACGGGCTCCGCCCGGCTCGGGTGCGTCGCACGACCGCGAGCAGCAGGTCGACGAAGGGGACGGCGAGCACCGCGAGCGGGAGCAGCAGTGGGAGCAGCACCGGGAACGCGGCCTTGGCCGGCAGGTTGGAGTAGTTGAACTGGCCGGTCAAGGAGGTGACCGACGCGCTCAGCATGAGACCCACGAGCATCGACCCCGAGTCGCCCATGAAGATCCGCGCGGGGCTGAAGTTGTGCGGGAGGAAGCCCAAGCAGGCGCCGGCTAGCACGACGGCGATGAGGGTGGGCGCGCTGATGCGCTCCTGCTCCACCCCGGACGTCACCCGACCGCTGGCCAGCGCGTAGCAGAAGGCGAACAGCGCCAGGGCCGCGATCGCGCCCACGCCGGCGAGCAGGCCGTCGAGGCCGTCGATGAAGTTGACGGCGTTCACCGTCAGCAGCACGAGCAGGATCGTGAGCGGCACACCCTCCGGGCCGAGCAGCACCGCTCCCTGACCCGGGAGCGTGATCGTGAGCAGCTGCAGGCCGAGCAGCACCATGAGTCCGGCGGCGACGGTCTGTCCGGCCAGCTTCGTGATGGCGTCGAGCTGCCAGCGGTCGTCGACGATGCCGAGCAGCGTGATGACGCCGCCGGAGATGATGACCGCGCTCACGTCGGAGTACTTGAAGATCTCGGACATGGCCGGCAGGGAGTGGGCGACGGCGAACGCCGCACAGATGCCGCCGTACATCGCGACGCCGCCGAGGCGGGGAGTCGGGATCGCGTGCACGTCCCGGTCGCGGACCTGAGCCATCGCCCCGACCCGGATGGCGATCTTGCGCATCACAGGCGTCAGCAGCCAGGTCACCCCAGCGGCCACGCACAGGACGAGCAGGTACTCACGCACGCCCGGAGGCTAGCCGCTCCAGCTGGGTGCGCGGGGAAGCCCCGGCGAGCCCGCTACCGCGGATAGGCGGGGTGCGCCGTCACGAGGGCGGTGACGCCGGCCCGGATCTCCTCGGCGGCCGAGCCGTCCTCGTCGCGGACGGCGCGCCCGATGAGTCCCGCGATCTCCTTCATGTCCGTCTCACCCATGCCCTGCGTCGTGACGCTGGGCGTGCCGACCCGGATGCCGGAGGCGACGCTCGGGGGCTGCGGGTCGTAGGGGATCGCGTTCTTGTTGAGCACGATGCCGGCGGCGGCGCAGCGGGCCTCGGCCTGCGCGCCGGTGACGTCGATGCCCTGCAGGTCGAGCAGCGACAGGTGGGTGTCCGTACCGCCCGTCACGGGACGCATGCCCTCGGCCGCGAGCGCGTCCGTGAGGGCGATGCTGTTGGCGATGACCTGTCGGGCGTAGGCGGCGTACTCGGGCGTCGCCGCCTCCTTGAGCGCGACGGCCTTCGCCGCGACGCCGTGCATGAGCGGGCCGCCCTGCATCATCGGGAACACGGCCTTGTCGAGCTTTGCTGCGTGCTCGGCCTTGCAGACCAGCATGCC
>JAODNB010000051.1 GCA_025464795.1 Frankiales bacterium | reverse complement strand
CGCGATGCGCTCGTCGGCGGCGACCGCCTCGGCATGGGCGGTGTCGTAGAGCACCTTGAAGGCGTTGAGGCGCGGGTCGAGCTCGGCGATCCGGCGCAGCGAGAGGGCGAGCAGCTCGACGCTGGTGATCTCGCCTGCGCGCAGCAGCGCGCGCTGCCCGGTGACGCCCGCGAAGGCGATCTGCTCGTCGTTCACGATCCTCCACGTGCTTCGAGTGCCAGGGCCAGGGCGCGCGGGTCGCGGGAGCCGATGAGCCAGTAGGGGGTGTCGTCCTGGGGGTCGACCACGGGCAGCAGCACCGCCCCCTTGAGCCACGGGCTCGTCACGACCCACGCGTCCGGCCGAGCTGCCGGCCCGAGGTAGAGCCGCAGTCCCGACCGGTCGAGCACCTCAGGGGGGCCGAACGCGTCGACGGGGGCGCGGGCACCAGGCACGTGGACGACACCGTGCTCGACCAGGACCCGCTTGCGCGACAGGCCGAGCAGTCCTGCCAGCACCAGCAGCGGCAGCACGACGTACGGCACCTTCCACGCCAGGCCGGGCTGGCCCAGGTCGATCTCCGCAGCGGCGCCGAGCGCGATGGCCAGGCCGGCGACGAACCACCACGCCGGCACCCGCTGAGCCTCGCGGTAGGTCGCGTTCGCTGTCACGGCAGGAGGCGGTCGAGGAACGGGATCTGGCGGCCGGAGCGCAGGCCCGTGCTGACCGACTTCACGTAGTCGAGCAGCACGGTCGGCAGCAGTGACTCCGCGACGATGCCGCTGACCGCGTCGACACCCACGACGTAGCGAGCGAGCGGCACCGGGTTGGACAGCGCGACCCTGATGGTGCGGGCGACCCAGACCGGGTCGGGCAGCTTGTGCGAGCGCGCCCCGAGGGCCTGCCCGCGGGCGTAGGCCGCGGCGTACCGGGGGGTGGACGGGTCCGGGAAGCCGCCCTCCTGGGTGGCGGACCAGACGTCGGTGGCGAACATGCCCGGCTCGACCAGCGCCACCTTCACGCCGTCGCCCTCGACCTCGATCCTCAGGGCGTCCGTGACGGACTCGAGGGCGTGCTTGGAGGCGGAGTACCAGCCCATCAGGGGGATCGTCAGCCGGCCGGCGACGCTCGAGACGTTGACGATGCGGCCCTCGCCCGCTGCGCGCATGCCCGGCAGGACGAGGTTCGCGAGGCGGATCGGAGCGAAGACGTTGGTCTCGAACTGCCTGTGCACCTGGTCGGGGCTCACGTCCTCGACGGCACCCGACTGCGCGAAACCGGCGTTGTTCACCAAGCCGTAGACCGGACCGACCTCCTCGACCGCGGCCGCGCACGACGCGGGGTCGTCCACGTCCATGAGCACGGTGCGGACGGTCACACCCGCCTCGGCGGCCGCATCGGTGATCCGCTGCGCCTTGTCGCCCGTGCGGGCGGAGCCGATCACGTCCCAGCCGGAGGCGGCGAGCTCCAAGCAGGTCACCAGACCGATACCGCTGCTCGCTCCGGTGACGAGCACGGTGTTCGGCATGGCCCTCACGGTACGGTCTCGGTCCGTGGAGGCACTCGAGGTCGATCTGGTCCGCCTGGACCCGGACGTCCCGCTGCCCGCGTACGCCCGTCCCGGTGACGCGGGTTGCGACCTGGTGACGACCGTCGACGTGACGCTCCAGCCAGGGGAGCGCGCGGTGCTGCCGACGGGCGTGGCCATCGCGCTTCCTGAGGGCTACGCCGCCTTCGTGCACCCGCGCTCCGGGCTCGCCGCACACCACGGCGTCAGCCTCGTCAACGCACCTGGGACCATCGATGCGGGCTATCGGGGCGAGATTCAGATCGTTCTGGTCAACCACGACCAGCGAGAGGCGGTGCACCTGCGCCGCCTCGACCGGGTGGCCCAGCTCGTCGTCCAGCGCGTCGAGCACGTGACGTGGCGGGAGACTGACAGGCTGGACGACACGGCACGCGGCACCGGTGGGCACGGGTCCACCGGCGGCCACAGCGCCGCCGGAGAGCAAACAGGAGGTTCGTAAGTGGCGTTCGGACGCAAGAAGGAAGCCGTTGAGCTCGAGGTCGATCCTGACAGCTTCGAGGACGACCTCGACCCGCAGGACCGCGCGCTCGAGGACGCCGAGCTCCTCCGCGAGATCGAGCTCGCCGAGCGCGCGGAGCGGCTCGCGACGCTGACGCGACCGCAGGGGCCCTGGGACCTCGCCGACGCCCCCGCCTCGGAGGTCGACCGGCTCGACCTCGGCGGGCTGCTGCTCACGGTGATGCCGGACACCGACGTGCGCGTCGAGGTCAGCCCCGAGGGTGAGGTCGTGGCCGCCACGATCGTGCACGGCGAGTCAGCTCTCCAGCTGAACGCGTTCGCGGCTCCGCGCAGCGAGGGCATCTGGGGCGAGGTGCGCGACGAGATCAAGGAGGCACTCAACAGCGGTGGGGGGAAGGCGCAGGACGGCGAGGGCGTGTTCGGCACCGAGCTGTTGGCCGAGGTGCCGACGGAGGTCCCGGGCCAGGGCGTCGTGCTCGCCCCGGCGCGGTTCGTCGGCGTCGACGGCCCACGTTGGTTCCTGCGCGGTCTCATCACCGGTCCCGGCGCTGTCGACGACGCGCAGGCCGGCCCGCTCCTCGAGGCCATGAAGCAGGTCGTCGTCAACCGCGGCATAGACCCGATGGCCGTGCGGGACCCGCTCCCACTGGCCCTCCCGGCCGAGGCGATGCAGGCCGCTGAGGAAGCGGCTCAGGCAGCCGGTCTGTCGATGCCGGAGCGCGGGCCGGAGATCACCGAGACGCGGTAGGCAGTCCGAAGCGCGCCGGCGCGCGAAGATCAAGGTGTGAACCCCCGTGCCTCAGCGGTCCTGGCTGCCCTCGTCACCGTCGTCGCGGTCGTGGCCGTCGTCGTCACCCTGAGCGTCAACCGGGGGACGGTCCTCGCCACGAGGCCGGGCAGCTCGACGGTTCTCGCCGCCGACAAGGCTGACGAAGCCCCGGAGCTGCAGGGCGTCCGCGACTTCGACAACACGCCACCGCTGACCTTGAAGGGCCTTCGCGGAAAGGTCGTCCTCGTCGACTTCTGGACCTACACCTGCATCAACTGCCGCCGGACGTTCCCCTTCCTGAGGAAGCTCAGCGCGGCCTACGACAGCTCGGGGCTCGTCGTCCTCGGGGTCCACAGCCCCGAGTTCGGGTTCGAGAAGGACCACGGCAACGTGGCGAGGGCCGTGAAGGAGCTCGGCGTGACCTGGCCAGTCGCCGAGGACCCGCAGATGGCGACCTGGGACGCGTTCTCGAACCAGTACTGGCCCGCGGACTACCTCATCGACCGGGCCGGCAAGATCCGCTACTTCCACTACGGCGAAGGCGGGGACCGCGAGGTCGAGGACGCCGTGCGGACCCTCCTCGACGAAGGCGGCACGGCCCCGGCTGCGCGCATCGGTGACGTCGCGTCCACCGAGAGCCCCGGCGACCAGGCCAGCGACCTCACGCCCGAGACCTACTTCGGGGCGCAGCGCGGAGCCCCGTACGCCGGGACCGGTGGGGTGGTCGCTCCAGGCAAGACGGTGGTGCGCAAGGACGGCCCGCAGGACCGCGACAAGCTCCAGCTGGGCGGGTCCGTCACGGGCGACCTCGAGTACTTGCAGCTGAACGCCGGCGGCAGCGTCTCGCAGCGGTTCCACGCGAAGGACGTGTACGTCACCAGCTCGCCGGTGGGCGGCCCCGTGGTGCTCGACGTGACGCTCGACGGCAAGCCGGTTCCCGTCGACCGGCGGGGCCGCTCGCTCACGGTCGTGGCCGGGCGCACGGTGGCGACGCTCGCGAACCAGGACCTGCTGCACCTGATCACCGGTCCGGCCGTTGAGGACGGTCTGCTCAAGGTCACCGCCGAGACGACGGGCGCCCGGTTCTTCACCCTCACGTACGGCGCCTGAGGTGCTGCTGGCGCTGGTCGTGGCGCTCGGCAGTGGCGTCGTGTCGTTCCTCGCGCCCTGCACCATCCCGCTGCTGCCGGCGTACGTCGGCGTGCTGTCGGGCTCGGCCGGCTCGTTCCTGCGCGGGTCGCTGCTCTACGTCGTGGGGTTCGGCTCGGTCTTCGTGACCCTCGGTGCCCTGGCTGGGGGTGCGGGGTCGCAGATCCGGCAGGCCGGTGGCCCGGTCCAGCGGGCCGGCGGGGCGCTGGTGCTGGTGCTGGCCCTCCTGCTGCTGCTGGAGTCGCGGCTGGGCCTGCTGTCCCGGGTGGCGCTGTCCGCGGACGGCACTCGGGCTCGGTTGGCCCACTCCTCGTCGTGGGCTGCGCCGCTGCTGCTGGGCGTGGTCTTCGGGACCGCCTTCACGCCCTGCGTCGGGCCTTTCCTCGGCTCGGTGCTCGCGTTCGCCGCGACCAGCGGCGGAGCAGGTACGGGTGCCCTCCTGCTGTCCGCGTACGCGCTCGGGCTCGGCATCCCGTTCGTCCTGGCAGGACTGGCCCTGGCCGCCTCACCAGGGCTGACCCAGCGCCTCAACAGGGTGTCGCGGTGGGTGTCGCTCGTCGGGGCCGCCGTCCTGGTCGTCCTCGGCCTGGCGCTGGTCACCGGCACCTACGGCGAGGTGGCTGGTCGGTTCGCGCAGCTGCTGCCGTCCACCGCAGTCTGAGAGCGCGGTCTAACCTGTGGGCGTGACCAACGAGCCGGGTCGACTGAAAAGGGCCCTCCGCCGCCTGACCGCGGACGAGGAGGAGCTCGACAGCAGCGAGCTGCGCTCGGAGGCGGCCGCTGCGGGCGCCACCGCCGTGGACCGCTGCTCGGTCGGGGCTCCTGTCTGCGTCGCGGGCACCTTGCGAGCCGTCGTGCTCCGCCCGCTGGCCGGAGTGCCGACCCTGGAGGCTGAGCTCTACGACGGCACCGGCACGGTGACGCTGGTGTGGCTCGGCCGCCGGCGGATTCGCGGCATCGACCCCGGCCGGTCGCTGGTGGCCCGCGGTCGGCTCACCCGCCGCGAGGGGAAGGTCACCCTGTTCAACCCGGAGTACGAGCTTCGGGTTCTCGGTGGCTGACGCCCCTCAGGGGGAGCTGTCGACGGCGTCCCTGCTGGCCGTCTTCGGCGGCGTCAAGGGCCTGATCGACAGCTCCATCCCGTCGACCGTCTTCGTGATCGCCTACTTCCTGGCCGACCTCAACACGTCCATCGTCGCCGCGGTCGTCGCCGGGCTGCTCGTCGTGGGGCTGCGGGCGAGCCGGGGCGAGCCGGTGCAGCAGGCGTTCAGCGGCTTCTTCGGGCTGCTGGTGTCGGTGCTGATCGTGCGCTCGACGGGCACCGGCAAGACGTTCTTCCTGCCCGGGATCCTCATCACCACCGGATCGGGACTCGCGTTCCTCGTGTCGCTGCTGGTCCGGCGTCCCGCCATCGCGCTGGTCCTGTCGGCGATCGACCCGCGGTATGCCGTCTGGAAGGAGCACTCGGCCCTGCGCAAGGCGTGCTTCCGGTCCACCGCGGTGTGGACGGCCTCGTTCTTCGTCCGGGCTGCGGTCGCCAGCACGGTGGCGCTGTCGGTCGGTGACCGCGCCGGCGACAACCTCACGATCCTGATCGTCATCAACGCCGTGAAGTGGCCGCTGATCCTCGGGTCGGCGCTCTACACGGTCGCGCTGGTCAAGGCCGCCCAGGTCCCACCCGCTCCGGATTGATCCACGGAACGCGAACAGTTCCGTCGACGGGCTAGGGGGTGGTGCGGGTGAGGAGGGCGTCGAGCGCCTCCTCGACCTCTGCGGTCGCGACGAACAGCAGCTCGTCACCGGCCTCGAGAGCACCGTCCGGGGACGGCACCAGGACCCGGCCCTCGCGCAGGATCGCGACCAGCGTGCAGTCCGTCGGGAACGTGATGGAACCGATCGTCGTACCGACCAGGTCGGCGTCCGCGGCGAGGGTGAGCTCGACGAGGTTCGCCTGTCCCTGACGGAAGGTCATCAGCCGTACGAGATCACCCACGCTCACGGCCTCCTCGACGACCGCCGCAAGCAACCGGGGGCTGGACACGCTGACGTCAACGCCCCACGACTCGTTGAACAGCCACTCGTTCTTGGGGTGGTTCACGCGGGCCACCACGCGGTCCACGCCGAACTCGGTCTTGGCCAGCAGGCTGAGCACCAGGTTGGCCTTGTCGTCGCCGGTCGCGGCCACGACGACGTCGCACTCCTGCAGGCGGGCCTGAACGAGGGTGTCCATCTCGCAGGCGTCCCCCAGGAGCCACTCGCCGTTGGCGACCGAGCTGACCTTCATGGCCCGCTGCTCGCGCTCGACGAGCAGCACGCTGTGACCGTTCCCGAGGAGCTCGGCGGCGATGGAGCGCCCGACGTTGCCGGCTCCGGCGATGGCGACGCGCATCTTCAGTGTCCTTCGGTCGGGCCGGCGTTGAACACTCGCTCGACCTGGTCGCGGTCGGACCAGAGCATGGTCACGTGGATGAGGTCGCCGTCCTGGATGACCGAGCCCGGCTTGGGGAGGATGCCGTCGCCGAACCGGGTGACCAGGGAGACCCGGGCGCCGGACTCCTCCTCGAGCTGGCTGACCTTGTGACCGATCCACTGCGCGGAGTACGCGACCTCGGCGAGCACGACGTGACCGCTCGGGTCCCGCCACTCGCTGAGCATCCCGGAGGGCAGCAGCCGGCGGATGACCTGGTCGGCGGTCCAGCGCACGGTGGCCACCGTGGGGATGCCGAGCTTCTGGTAGACCTCGGCCCGCCTCGGGTCGTAGATCCGGGCGACGACGTTCTCGACGCCGAAGGTCTCGCGCGCCACCCGGGCGGCGATGATGTTCGAGTTGTCACCGGAGCTGACCGCGGCGAACGCGCCGGCGCTCTCGATGGCTGCCTCGACCAGGGTGTCGCGGTCGAAGCCGATCCCGGTGACCCGCTGCCCCACGAACTCGGTCGGCAGCCGGCGGAAGGCGCTCGCGTCACGGTCGATGATCGCGACGGAGTGGCCGCCGGACTCAAGGCTCTTCGCAAGAGCTGATCCGACCCGTCCGCAGCCCATGATGACGACGTGCACTGGTGGCCCCTCCGCAGGCCCAGGCCGGGTGCCGGAGCCTCGCGGAACGCTACACGGAACGCAGAACAGAACGCTGCAGGTCAACCCGCGCCCTAGGCTCTGCTCGTGCCCTCAGCGAACGACGTCCTCAAACGGGTCCTGCTCGGCCGGGCGCTCCACAGCGACAAGCTCGGCGAGACCCTGCTGTCCAAGAAGATCGCGCTCCCTGTCTTCGCCAGTGACGCCCTCTCCTCGGTCGCCTACGCGCCGGACGAGATCTTCCTCACGCTGAGCGTCGCCGGCCTCGCGGCGTACTCCTTCTCCTGGAAGGTCGGCCTGCTCGTCGTCGCGGTGATGCTCGTGGTCGTCGCCTCCTACCGGCAGAACGTGCACGCCTACCCCTCGGGTGGTGGGGACTACGAGGTCGCCGGGACGAACCTCGGACCCAAGTTCGGCCTGACCGTGGCGGCGGCGCTGCTCGTCGACTACGTCCTCACCGTCGCTGTCTCGGTCTCCTCGGGCGTGCAGAACGCCTCGTCCGCGATCGGCTTCGTGAAGGGCAACGAGGCCGCCGTCGCGGTGGGTCTGGTGCTGCTGCTCACAGCGATCAACCTGCGCGGGGTGAAGGAGTCCGGGGCGGCGTTCGCCATCCCGACCTACGGCTTCATGATCGCCATCGTCGGCATGACGGCGTTCGGGCTGCTGCGGCACTACGTCGGGCACCTGCCCGATGTCGAGAGCGCGCAGTACACGATCAAGCCCGAGCACGCCTTCAAGGACGGCTTCATGGGGCTCGGGGCCGGCTTCCTGCTGCTGCGTACGTTCTCGTCGGGCTGCGCCGCCCTGACCGGGGTCGAGGCGATCAGCAACGGCGTACCGGCGTTCAAGAAGCCCAAGAGCAAGAACGCGGCCACGACCCTGCTGCTGATGGGTGGCATCGCCGTCACGATGCTCATGGGGATCATCACCCTCGGGAACCTGACCCACCTCCGCTTCGCCGAGGACCCGGCCGCTCAGCTGTTGAAGAACGGCAAGGCGGTGGGGGCCAGCTACGACCAGCCGACCGTGATCAGCCAGCTCGCCAACGCGGTGTTCCAAGGCGGGCTGCACCCGCTGTCCTACGTCGTCATCGGGTTCACCGGGGTCATCCTCATCCTGGCCGCGAACACGGCGTTCAACGGCTTCCCCGTCCTCGGCTCGATCCTCGCCAAGGACGGCTACCTGCCGCGCCAGCTGCACACCCGCGGCGACCGGCTCGCCTACAGCAACGGCATCATCCTGCTGGCCGGCTTCGCCATCGTCCTCATCGTCTCCTTCGACGCCAAGGTCACCCGGCTGATCCAGCTCTACATCGTCGGGGTGTTCATCTCCTTCACGCTGAGCCAGACCGGCATGATCCGGCACTGGACGCGCCTGCTGCGCGAGGAGACCGACGCGGCTGCGCGCGGGCGGATGAAGCGGGCCAGGGTCATCAACAGCGTGGGGCTCGGCATGACCGGCACCGTCCTGGTGATCGTGCTCATCACGAAGTTCGTGCGCGGTGCCTGGATCGCCCTCGCCGCGATGGTCGTGCTCTACGCCATCATGCGAGGGATCCACCGCCACTACGAGCGGGTACGGGTGGAGCTGAAGCCGCCGGAGGACGTGGTCCCGCAGCCCTCGCGCAACCACGCGGTCGTGCTGGTCAGCAAGGTGCACGCCCCGACCCTGCGTGCGCTCGCCTACGCCAAGGCCACTCGTCCCCACGACCTGACCGCCCTGACCGTGTCCGTGGACCCCGCGGACACCGCGGCGCTCCAGGACGAGTGGGACCGCCGCAAGATCGACGTGTCGCTCACGGTCGTGCCCTCGCCCTACCGCGAGATCACCCGACCGATCCTGGACTACGTGAAGCGCATCCGGCTGGACTCCCCGCGCGACGTGGTGACCGTGTTCATCCCGGAGTACGTCGTCGGCCACTGGTGGGAGCAGCTGCTCCACAACCAGAGCGCACTGCGGCTGAAGGGCAGGTTGCTCTACCAGCCCGGGGTCATGGTGACGTCCGTCCCCTACCAGCTCCTGTCGTCCGACCTGCGCAAGGACGACGACGCCCTGGCCGTCCGCAAGCCCCCTCTGCGCGAGTGATCCTCACGGTCGGGAACGCCGCCGCGGGTGGGTCCTGCGTGGCTCGGGCTGAGGACGGTCGGGTGGTGTTCGTGCGCCATGCGCTGCCCGGCGAGACCGTCCGCGCCGAGATCACCTCGGAGGGCTCGAAGTTCCTGCGAGCCGACGCGGTCGAGGTCCTCACGCCCGCTGCGCAACGGGTCGTCCCGCCGTGCCCGTACGCCGGTCCGGGGCTGTGCGGCGGATGCGACTGGCAGCACGCGTCGCCGTCCGAGCAGCTGTCGATCAAGACGTTCCTCGTCGAGGAGCAGCTTCGTCGGGTGGGGGGCTTCTGGTGGGACGGGTCCGTCGAGGCCGTGGAGCCCCTGCTCGGTTGGCGCACCCGGTCACAGTGGGCGCGCGGCATCGGCTTCCACAAGCACCGGTCCTCAGCCCTGCAGCTCGTCGACCACTGCCTGCTGTCGGGCACGGACGCCCCCGGCGAGCTCGGCACGGTGGTCGAGGTGATGGCCGCCGAAGGCCAGCGCACCGTTGTGGTCGACGGTGTGCCTCGGGAGGGGCACGGCCTGCGCCTGTCGGTGCTCGGGCGCTCGTTCGAGGTGGCCGGCGGCGGCTTCTGGCAGGTCCACACCGCCGCCCCGACGGTCCTGGCCACCGAGGTCCTCCGCCTCGCAGCAGCGCAGCCGGGGGAGTCCGTGGTCGACCTGTACGCCGGGGTCGGCCTGTTCGCGTCCCTGCTCGGCGCCGCCGTCGGGCCCACGGGATCGGTGGTCGCGGTCGAGGCCTCTGCCCGTGCCTGTGCCGATGCCGCGCGCAACACAGCGGACCAGCCCTGGGTGAAGGTCCGGACCGAGGCCGTGACGCCGCAGGTCGTCCGGCGGACGTCAGCCGACGTCATCGTGCTCGACCCGCCGCGCGCGGGGGCCGGGCTGGACGTGTCCGCGGCTCTGGCGGCGCTGCGGCCCCGTGCTGTGGTCTACGTGTCCTGCGACCCGGCGACGTTCGCGCGTGACCTCAAGGTCTTCCTCGACGCCGGGTGGGGCGTGGAGTCGCTCCGGGCCTTCGACCTCTACCCGCAGACCGAGCACGTCGAGCTGGTCAGCCTGCTCGTGCCGCCTGCCTAACGGGGCAGGATCACCTGCAGGGCGCCGGGCTTCACGGTGATGGTGCAGGGCAGCGTCGCGATCGGGTCGCCGTCGGCGAACACGCGGAACGGTCGGTCGGAGGTCAGGACCACCTTCCGGGCCGTGCTCGTGGTGACGGAGGGCTCCTGGACGTGCGTGCCCTTGAACACCTTCGGGAGCGCCTTGAGGAAGGTGCCGCGGGAGGTCGTCGAGCTGGTCACGACGTCGAGCAGCCCGTCGGTCACGGAGGCGTCCGGCGCGAGCCGCATGCCGCCGCCGTACATGCCGGTGTTGGCGACCGCGACCGACCAGCCCTCCAGGTCGTGCTGGACGCCGTCTGCGGTGTAGCTGAAGTGCGCCGGCTTCCACTGCAGCACCGTCGTGAGGGAGCCGACGAGGTAGGTCAGCTGACCCAGCGGGACCCTGGAGGTGAGCACCCGCTCCTGCACGTCGCTGTCGAAGCCGATCGAGGCGATCCCGATGAACGCGCGGCCGTTGGCGTAGCCGAGGTCCACGGCCCGGGCCGTGCCGTTGAGGACAACAGCGCAGGCCGCGATCGGGTCCATCGGGATGCCGACGGAGCGGCAGAAGTCGTTCCCCCGCCCGCCGGGGATGACCCCCATCGTGCCGCCCTCAGCGGCGACGGCACCGGCCACCCGTCCGACGATGCCGTCGCCGCCCATGGCGACGACGACCCGGTCCTGGGCCAGGGCCTCGGCGACGAGCTGGTCGGCGTGCTCGAGCGACGTGGTGGGGGTCACGACCAGGTCGTGCGCCGCCAGCGCGCGGGTCACGGCAGGGATGCGCTTGGCACCACGACCGCCACCTGCGGCGGGGTTCACGACCAGCTGCAGTCGCACGTCACTCCTCGGGGATCAGCTTGCCGGGGTTGAGGATCCCGGCCGGGTCGAGCACGTCCTTCACGGCCTGGAGCACCGAGACTCCCAGAGGGCCGATCTCCTCGGTCATCCAGGGCCGGTGGTCGCGGCCGACGGCGTGGTGGTGGGTGATGGTCGCACCGTTGGCGAGCAGGGCCTCGGAGGCCGCCTCCTTGGCCCGCTGCCACTGCTCGACCGGGTTCCCGCTCTGAGCGCCGAGGACGGTGAAGTAGAGCGAGGCCCCGTGGCTGTAGAGGTGAGACACGTGGCACATGACGACGCAGCTGCCGAGGGCCTCGGTGAGAGCGGCCCGTACGGCGGCGTGCAC
>JAODNB010000044.1 GCA_025464795.1 Frankiales bacterium | reverse complement strand
GCACTCGAGGGCAAGGTGACCCAGACCGCACGTACGGCCGTCAGCAAGGTCACGGTCGCAGGCGTGCTCACGCTGTCCGACGTCGTCGCCACCGCCGACATCACCGCGAACGGCGACCTGCACACCGCCAAGCAGTCGCTCACCATCGGGGGGGCGAGCGTTGCTGGTCAGGCGGTCGAGATCTCCAACGAGGGCGTGACGGCCGTCGGCACTCCACTGATCCCCGGCATGACCCTCGAGACCGCCACGGCCTCGGCCAACGCGGCCCTCACGTCCGCAGGCATCGAGGTCCACACCGTCGGTGGCACGGCGAAGCACGACGCCCGCTCCGCGACCGCGAGCACGGGTGGCGTCTCGATCGACCTCGTGACCCCGGAGCTCCCCGGTGGGGTGGCCGCCAACGAGCTGTCGATCGTGCTCGGCGGCATCGAGCTCACCGAGGCGGACAGCCCGTTCCTCCCTGCTGCCGTCGTCGCGCCGGCACCGCCGGTGACCGCGCCGGCGATCCCCCCCACCACGAGCACCTCGACCACGTTCGTGCCCGGAACCCCTGGTAGGCAGGGGATCTCGGGTGGCACCGCTCCGGTCGTCGCCCCTCCGACTCAGCTCGTGCAGACCTCGTTCACCGTGGCCGGCCGACGGATCTCCGGACGCACCGCCCTGGTGGCCTTCGCGGGATGGCAGATGCTGTCCCTCGGGTCCGCGACCCTGTACGCCTTCGTCGAGCGTCGCCGTCGTCTGCTCTTGATGGGGAGGCCGGCATGAAGCAGGACCGCGTCGTCTGCACCCGTTGCACCGCTCCGTACCTCGCGGCGCTGACCCGTCATCGCTGCCCGGTGTGCGACACACCTACCCCCGGACACGTCCGGACGCTGCGCGCGTGGGACGACCCCGATGACCGCCTGCTCGCGATCGTGGCCCTGGCCACGATCGCCAACGTCCTCCTGCTCGCCGTCCTCACCCTGGTGGTCCTCTCATGAAGCTCAGCGACCTCACGACCCCCGCTCTCGTGGTGGACCGGGACAAGCTCGACGCCAACCTCGCGACGATGGCCGCTGTGCTGCCGGGGACCAAGCTGCGTCCGCACGTGAAGGCGTTCAAGACGACAGCGCTGGCCCGCCGGATGGCGGACCTCGGCCACACCGGCTTCACCTGCGCGACAGTGCGCGAGGTCGAGGGCATGGCCGCGGCCGGACTGGGTGAGGACCTGCTGCTCGCCAACGAGGTCCTGGACGCCCGCCGCCTCGGCGCCATCACGAACGCCCGCGTCACGGTGGCCGTCGACAGCCGCGAGACCGTCGACGCTGCCGCCGCGGGTGGGGTGCGCGAGGTCCTCATCGACGTCAATGTCGGGCTGCCCCGCTGCGGGGTCGACCCGGACAAGGCGGGTGCGCTCGCCGACTACGCCCGGTCGAAGGGCCTGGAGGTACGGGGCGTCATGGGGTACGAGGGGCACGTCATGCTCGTCGACGACCCAGCCGAGAAGGCTCGCCAGGTCGAGGAGTGCATGTCCCTGCTGCTGAAGGCGAGCGCCGACGTCGGCGGGGACCTGGTCTCCGCGGGCGGCACCGGCACGTTCGAGGTCAACACCTACGCCAACGAGATCCAGGCCGGATCCTACTGCCTCATGGACACCACGTACGCCCACGCCGGCATCGCGTTCGAGCAGGCCCTCACGGTGCTCTCGACGATCATCAGCGTGAACGAGGCCGGCTGGTTCGTCGCCGACCTCGGCCTCAAGGCGCTCGGCATGGACCACGGCAACCCGACGATCCCGGGCGCCTCCGTCTGGTACTGCGCCGACGAGCACACCGTCTTCTCCGCCGACGGAGGTCAGTTCGCGATCGGCGACCGCATCCGGGTCTGGCCCTCGCACATCGACCCCACGATCGCCCTGCACGAGAAGATGCACCTGGTCGACGGGGACGACGTCCTCGAGACCTGGGACGTCGACCTGAGGGGCTGGTAGGTCATGTCTGCGCAGATCGTTCGCGACCTCTACGCGGCGTATGCCGCCATGGACATCCCGGCCATCGACGCCTCGATGTCGGAGGACTCCGTCATGCACATCCCCGGTCGGCACCCACTCGCCGGCGACAAGATCGGCAAGGAAGCGATCTGGGCCTACCTCGCGGCAGTGGCCGAGATCAGCCAGGGCATCGGCGGGTACGAGGTAGTGACCGTCACGGAGGATGCCGCCGGCACCGTCGTGGCGCTCCTGATCGGCACCATCCGCGACTTCGTGCGGCCCACTGCCCACATCTACCGGATCGTGGACGGTCGGGTCGCGGAGTTCTGGGAGGCAAGCTACGACCAGCACGCCGAGGATGCCTTCTGGAACGCGGCACTGCCCTCGTAGGCGCTGCGCCGACCTAGCGGACGAGGACGCGGTGGCCGGCGTGCTCGCCGACGTCCTCGAAGCCCAGCCGGCCGAGCAGTCGCAGCGACGGGACGTTCGAGGGCAGCACCTCGGCGCGCACTGACCGAGCCCCCTGCGAGGCGACCCACTCGAGCAGCAGCCGGACGGCCGCGGTCCCGTGCCCGGAGCCTCGGGCGGAGGGCGCCAGGCCGTACCCGATCTCGACCTCGCCGTCCTCGTCCGCCGGGCCGAACCAGCCGCAGTCACCGATGACGACGCCGTCGAGCAGGATCAGGAACGTCCCCTCGCCGGTGTGCCCGGGGTGCTCGGCCAGGGGTCGGAACGCGTCGGCGGTGTCGTCGTGCGGCCAGTCCGGTGCCCGCTTCAGGGTCCCGAGGTCCCCGTGCCCGACCACCGCCGCGGCCAGGGCTTGGGGGACGGGCGAGAGGGCGATCACTGCGGCGCGGCGGCGGCAGCAGGCTCGGCGAGCGCGGCGGTCAGGTCATCGCTGACCAGCTCGACCTGCCACGGCCGGGCGCCGTTCGACAGCAACGAGGCACGTACCGACTCGGCGGAGACCTCTTCCGGCGGGGTCCAGGCGAGCCGGCGCACGCAGTCGGGCGGCACCAGGTTCTCGGCCGGCATCGTGTTGGCCTCGGCCAGGGCCGTCACGGCGGCGCGGACCCGCGCGAGGCGCTTCGCGGCGATCGGGTCGCGCTCCGCCCAGCGGTTCGGCGGCGGCGGTCCGTCACCCGCGGGGACCGGCTGCGGCAGCTCGTCGTCGGGAAGCGCGGCAGCCGCCTGCAGGGCCCCGAACCAGGTGTCGGCGTGGCGGCGGGTGGACCGGCCCCCGAACACCGGCAGAGCGGTCAGGTCCGACGTCGTCGCGGGCGCGGCGCTGACGGCGCTGATGATCGCGGCGTCCGGCAGGATCCGGCCCGGGGCGGTGTCCCGGCGCCGGGCCATCTGGTCGCGGACCTCCCAAAGGGCGCGGACGCCGGCCAGCTGCCGGCGGCTCCGCAGCCGGTGGATGCCCGAGGTCCGGCGCCACGGGTCGACACGCGGCCCCGGTGCAGGCGCCAGCCGTACGGCCTCGAACTCCTGGTGCGCCCAGCCGAGCTTGCCCTGGCGGTCCAGCTCGGCTTCGAGCGCGTCGCGCAGCTCGAGCAGGACCTCCACGTCCAGTGCCGCGTAGACGAGCCAGTCCTGGGGGAGCGGCCGGGTGGACCAGTCCGCAGCGCTGTGTCCCTTCTCGAGGCGGTAGCCGAGAACGTTCTCGACCATCGCCCCCAGCCCCACGCGCTCGAAGCCGGCCAGCCGACCGGCGAGCTCGGTGTCGAAGACCGCGGGCGGGTCCATGCCGATCTCGGCGAGGCAGGGGATGTCCTGGGAGGCGGCGTGCAGCACCCACTCGTCGCCCTGCAGCACCTTGCCCAACAAGGACAGGTCCGGGCAGGCGATCGGGTCGATGAGCGCCGATCCGGCTCCTTCCCGGCGCAGCTGCACGAGGTAGGCGCGCTGGGAGTACCGGTAGCCCGAGGCGCGCTCGGCGTCGACCGCGACCGGACCGGTACCGGCGGCGAAGCGGGCCACGACCTCAGCGAGCGCCGCGGCGGTCTCGGTGACCGGCGGCGTCCCCTCACGGGGGACGAGCAGCGGGGTCACCTCGGGAGCGTCCGGGTTGCCGGTCGCCTCTCCCTCGGGACCCGGCTGGGTCGTGGTCACGGCAGGGAGCCTACGTCCCTCGGACGCGCGACCGTCAGCGGGCGCGCAGGGCGTCGTACACCGGCTTGCCGGTGGAGTTCGGCGTGTAGCGGGTCTTGTTCTGGATGAGGCTGAAGGCGCCGCCGGTGTTGCCGTCCCAGGCGAAGGCGATCCAGCTCCACTTCTGCGTCTTCATGTACGCGATCGTCTCCCGGTAGTACCGAGCCCCGTCGACGTAGCCCTCGTCGTAGCCCTTGGAGTAGACGGGCCAGCCCAACTCGGTCACGAAGACCGGGTGCGAGACGCCGAACGCCTTCCACTGGTCCAGCAAGCCCGTGTTCGCGCGGGCCTGCGCCGTCGTGTCGCACGGCGCTCCGGGCACGGAGCAGGAGTACGGGTGGAAGCCGTACGCCAGGTTGTCGGCGGAGGTCTTGATCAGCGAGCTGGGCACCTTCGCGGCGTAGCCGGGGGCGTCGACGACGATCAGGTGGCCGGGTGCCTGCTTGGTCACCAGGTCGTACAGCTCCTGCATCCCGACCGCCTGGTAGCGGGGGGCGGTGAGCAGGCACTCGACGGGGGGTGGCTGGAGGGGGTTGCTGAGGTCGCAGTCCTGCTGGGTCGCCAGCAGGGTGCCGTTCAGCCACACCGCGTCCGACACGTAGTGCGGCTCGTTGTAGAGCTCGAAAGCCACGCGGCGGTTGGACGCGTAGTGCGCGGCGGCGTCCGTCCAGAACGCCTTCGTGACCTTGGCATCCGGCATCGCGTGACGGTCGATGGACGAGCAGTCGGCCGACGTCGAGTGCAGGTCCAGCAGGACCGTGATGCCCTGCTTGGTGAGGTTCGCGACCTCAGCGTCGATCTTCTTGCGGTACGGAGCGGCCTCGTTCGACAGGGACGGGCACAGGCCGGTCCACTGCGTGGCGCCGACGGGCACCCGCACGACAGAGGCGTGCCAGCCTGCCGGGCGGCCCCGGCCGATCCAGCTGAGCTCGTCCGCGGTGACCGGGGTGGAGCTGGTGGAAGGACCGCCCTGGGTGCCGTCGCGGTGGATGCCCTTGAGCACCACCTGAGCGTTGTTGCTGTCGAGGATCCTGTTGCCCGACGTGTGGAGCGCGCCGGTGGCGGGGCCGGTGGCTCCTGCCGGGTGAGCGGCGACGAGCGCCGCCGAGGCGAGGGACGCGGCTGCTGCAGCCAGGGCGTACCGGCGCACGGGGGTTCCTCCAGGGGGGTTGAGGTCGTTACTGACCTAACGCCCCAGGCGCCCACGCGTAACGGGTCCTAGCGGATCACTCCTGCGCGCATCGCGAGCGCGACCATCTCGGCGCGGTCACCGGTGCCGAGCTTGCGGGCGATCCGGGCGAGGTGGCTCTTGACGGTGAGCGCTGACAGGCCGAGCTCGTCACCGATCTGCTTGTTCGACTGACCGTCAGCCACCAGGCGCAGGACCTCGACCTCGCGCTGGCTGAGCTCCGAGACGCCCGTGTCGACCGGGCCCCCACGGAGGCCGGCGGCGAGCAGGGAGGCGACGGAGGGGTCGGCGTACACGCCGCCGTCCAGGACGCGACGGACGCCGTCAGCCACGACCACGGGTGAGGCGGACTTCAGCAGGTAGCCCTGGGCGCCGGCGACGAAGGCCGCTCGCACGCTGTAGGGGTCGTCGGCCGCGGAGAGCACCACGAGGCGCTGCCAGCCGGCGGAGCGCAGGTCGGCGAGCAGGTCGAGGCCGGAGCCGTCCGGCAGTCCGAGGTCCAGCACGCACAGCTCGCGCGGGCCGGAGACGTTGGCGCGGGCTCGGGCCTCACCGATGGTGGCGGCCTCGACGACCTCACGGGCGCCCATCATCTTCAGCCGGTTGACCATCGACTCGCGGACCAGCGGGTGATCGTCCACGACCATGGCGGAGAAGCCAGGGTTCTCCCCAGCGCCTTGCACCGGGATGTCCAGCGCACTCTCGAGACCGGCTGCCACCGCGTCCTCCACCTTGCTCATGTCCACGATCGCGACGAGGAGACCCACGTCGTTCCTGGACTGCTTCGGCTGCCACGCGGCCCTGCTGAAGCGCTCAACCGCAGGAACGTCGACCTGCCGCGCGCGTCGGCGTTCCGCCGACCGGCCCAGCGCGGGGGACTAGGCCGTTCGGCTGACAAGACCTCAGGGCGCTGCAGTTCGGCACGCGGACTGCCGACGCACACACGGACACCACCAGCAGGAGGCATCGTGCTCCACCCCGTGACCGTGCGCCGATCCCTGGCGTGCGCTGTCGCCGGCTCCCTACTGGGCGCGGCTGCCCTCGCGGCGGTCCCGGGTGGACCGGTCCTGCAGGCCGTCGTGAGCTTCTCGGGGCCGGTGCCGTCCCTGGACGGCGTCGACGTCGTCCAGACGCTGCCGGCCCTGCACCAGTCCGTCGTCCGGGCCACCGCTCCTGCTCTGCGTCGGCTCGCGCTGGTCCCTGGTGTCCGGGGCATCGCACCTGACGACGCGATCGAGCTGACCTCGCGCGGAGGTACGTCGTCCGACGACGGCTTCTTCGCCTCCGAGGGCCTGGGCGGGCGCGCGGGCAAGGACGGCGCCGGCACCGGAGCGCGGGTCGCGGTGGTGGACACGGGCGTGTCCGACACCAGCTCCCTGAACCGCTCCTCACGCCGGTTGGTCGACGCGGTGGACACCTCCAGGGTGGGGGACACCCGGACCTCGGGGATCTTCCGCGACGGCTACGGCCACGGCACCTTCATGGCGAACCTGATCGCAGGCTCGAGCGCCCCGGGCACTGCCGGCACCAACCTCGGCGTCGCTCCGGGTGCGCAGGTCCTCGTGGTGAAGGTCGCCCAGGACGACGGCACCACGTCGCTGTCCCGCGTGCTCGCCGGGCTGGACTGGGTCGTCCAGCACCCGGACCGCGTCGACGTGGCCAACCTGTCGCTGTCCCACTCGCGCCCGCGGGACGCGTACGGACCCGACCCGCTGACCGACGCCGTCGAGGCGGTCCGTGGCGCCGGCATCACCGTCGTCGTCTCCTCGGGCAACACCCGCGGCACCGTCGGTGACCCGGGCTTCGACCCGCGCGTCCTGACCGTCGGTGCAGCGAACCTCAGCACCGGGCGGGTCGCGCCCTTCAGCGGCAGCGACGTCGTCCAGGGCGTGCCCAAGCCGGACGTCGTGGCCAGTGGTGTCGACGTGCTCAGCGTGCTGCCGGCGGACTCGGTCCTGGCTCAGCTTCCCAGCACCCGGCACCTGCCCCACGGGCTGTTCCGGGGCTCAGGGACCAGCCAGGCGACGGCGATCACCTCCGGTCTGGCCGCCGTCCTCCTCGCAGCCCACCCCTCGGCCACCCCCGCGCAGGTGAAGGCGTCCCTGCGCTGCGCCTCCCAGGACGTGCGCGGGCACCGCGACGGCGCCGGCTCCGTCCGGACGACGACGGAGCTCTGCAGCGGCAGTGACGGCCAGGCTCTCGACGGCTCGGGCGACGCGACCGGTGAGACCGGCTTCGACGCGAACGCGTGGGCGGCCAACAGCTGGGCGGCCAACAGCTGGGCTGCGAACGCGTGGGCGGCCAACAGCTGGGCGGCCAACAGCTGGGCGTCGGACTCCTGGGGCGACGACTCGTGAGCCCGCAGCGGACGGTCCGCGCAGTCGCGGTCGGCACGGCCCTCGCGGGTGCGGTCGGGGCGGTCTTCGACACCTGGGGCGCGCCTTCGTGGTGGGCCCTGCCGCTCCTCGTGCTCGGGGTGTTCTCCGCTGAGATCGCCGTCGTCAGCCTGCAGTTCGGTCGCCAGACCTGGACGTTCTCCCTGACCGAGAGCGCGCTCGGTGCGGCCTGGGTCATCTCCCCCGGCAGCTGGACGCCGCTCGCGGTCCTCATCGCGGTCTACCTCGCACAGACCGTGCTGCGACGTCCGCAGCTGAAGAAGACCTTCAACATGGCGGTCTTCGGGACCGGCGCCGTCCTCGGCTCGCTGGTCGCGGGCCTCGTGGGCGGGGGCGTTCCTGGGGCGATCGCCGGCATGGCCGTGTGGTTCGTCCTCAACTTCACGCTCATCGCGGTGGCGGTGGCCGTGACCAGCAACCGTCCGCTGCTACCGATGCTCGTGTCGTCCGCTCCGCTGTCGGCCGTGCACATGGCGGGCAACAGCTCGATCGGGCTGCTTGCCGCCTACCTCGCCGTGCACGCGCCGCTCGGGCTGTTCGGCCTCGTGGTGCCCCTTGCGCTGCTCTGGTCCTCGTACGACCAGCAGACCCGCCGTGCGCAGGAGGCCCGGCTGTTCGCTGAGCTGGCCGCCGGCCAGGAGCGGCTCACCGCCCGTACCAGCGACACGTCCGCTCAGGTCGTCGTCTCCGCCGCCGCGCGGTTGTTCGGTGGTGCCGATGTGGAGATGCTGCTGCTCGCCGCGGACGGCCCGGTCCGGTACGCCGGCGACGAGTCCACCGCACCGCAGCGGCTCCGGGTCGACGCCGACGTCTTCGACGAGCCGTGGGTCATGCGGGCCCTCGGTGCCCGAGGTGTCACGATCGGCACCGAGAACGGCCGGCCGTGGTGCTCCGCCGTCCTCGGGAACCCGGAGAGCCCCCAGGCCGTGCTCATCGCCCGTCGTCCCGCTGGGTCTGCCGGGTTCGGTCGACGTGAGATCCGGCTCGCGGAGGTCCTGGTCGGGCAAGCTGACTCGTGGCTGTCGGTCTCGGACCTGTCGGACCGCTCCCGGTCCGCCTACGCGCGCATCGAGGTCGTCGGGCAGGCTGCCCGAGCCCTGGGCGACCTCGGCGCGGCCACGGCTCCGGCGCTCACGGTGCTGCGCGAGTCCGCCGAGCGCCTGGCACGGCTCACGGAGGTGTCGGGCGGGCTGGACGACATGGTCGAGGAGCTGCACCTGGTGGAGCGCGCCGTGGCTTCCCTGCTCGGCGCTGTCGCCCTCGCCGCTGACCCTGACCTGGTGGGGCTCGACGCCACCAGGACACCGGCCCCGGCGCGTCCGGCGACCGACTGGACCACTACGGGTGTCCTGCGGTGAGCAAGCCGGCCCGCGCTGCGCTGCCGCTCGCTGTCTGGACGGCGCTGCTGAGCGGCGGGTCGGTCCTGTCCGTCGTGGGCGTCATCGCGGTCGTCCTGCAGCTCGACGGGGACCTGGACTCCCGAGCGATCGAGGCCCTCGGTGCGGGCGCCTGTGCGGGCCTGGGGTTCGTCCTGCTGTCGGTCGTCGCGGCGATCCGCCTGGCGAACGCGCTGCGCGGGCTGCACCAGGACGCGGTCTCGCGGATCTCCGAGCCGAGCCTGCCGCTGCACGCGACGCGGCGTCTGGTCACCCGCGTCTCGCTCGAGGTGGCGGACCTCGCTCGCACTCTCGATGCCCTGCACCTGCGCGTGCGCGTGGCCGACGAGCTGGGGGAGCGGCACCGCCGGGACGCCGAGACGGCCGGCGCCGGGGTCTTCGAGCTGCTGTCCGGCCTGGTCGCCGCAGAGGAGGGCGCCCGTGGGCAGCTGGCTGCGGAGCTCCACGACACGGTCGCTCAGTCGCTGATGATCGCCCGCTCGATGCTGGCCGGAGATCCTGACATCGCCAAGGTCTCGGACTACGTCGAGGACGCGGAGGAGCAGGTGCGCGCCGTCATGGCCCGTACCCGGCCTCCGGCCCTTCGCGATGGCGACCTGGCGTCCGCGGTGGGGGGTCTGCGCCTCGACATGAACGCCCGTTACGGGCTGCACGTCGGCGTCGAGTGGCCCGACTCCCCGTACCCGTTGCCGCTCGCCTCCGCAGTCACCGTCTACC
>JAODNB010000038.1 GCA_025464795.1 Frankiales bacterium | reverse complement strand
TCGTTCTCCTGCTCGGTGTGGAACTGCGGCGTCCCGGTGCAGGTGTTGCTCAGGACCACGATGCGGACGGCGTTCGCCCGTACCGGCTTGGCCAGCTTGGCCTCGCGGATCACGAGCATGCCGGCGGTCGCACGAGGCGCCTTGGTCGGGAAGAAGTCCTTCGGGCTGGTGTAGACGGTGGTGAAGGACTTGCCGCCGTTGCTGCTGGCTTGGATCTGGAAGTCGTGGATGCCCAGCAGACGACCCTCGAACTCCGCAGGCTCCTCGCCCGCGGCCGGCAGGGCCGGGTGGTGCAGTGAGCTGACCGCGACCCGGTCGAACGTCTGCATTCCGCCACCGAGCTTGACGGTGAAGGTGCTCCCCTTGACCTTGCCGTCGAAGCCGCCGTTGGTGACCTCGCTGTCGTCGTTGATCCCGCCGATGCGGTGAGCGCCGGCGCTGGCCGAGATGGCCGGACCGTACGCGCTGGACGCGAGGTTCTTCGCCAGCCGCAGCGTGACCGTCTGCGTACCGGCCTTGAACGCCTGCTGGAAGCGCTGGATGCCGTAGCCCTTGCCCTGGACCGACAGCGTGTACGTGCCTGCGAGGACCTCGGCCTTCGCCGGCAGCTCCTTGCCACCGAGGGTGGTGGCGATCGGGCGGCAGCGGGCGGTGAAGCGACCGATGAAGACGGACGCCTTGACGGGCTTGCCGGTGGTCGCGTCCACGAGCTTGAACGTCACGTGCGAGTTCTTGGCCGCCTTCGGCGCCGCGAAGCTCGGGACCGGCGCGGTGTCGTCGCTGGTCTTCGAGCTCGCACCGGAGCCCAGACCACGCGAGGCGAACGCCTCGGCGACCGTGTCGTAGTCGGCCGGAGCCCGCATCATGACCGCGGCCAGCTCGGCGTTCTTCATGTCGACCATCGACGGGGCGCCGTTGGCCTGGAGGATCAGCGCGTCGTACATGTAGGTGATGTAGCGGCGGTTGCCCGGGCACCCGGCGAAGCTGGAGTGGGCTGTCCCGTTGGCGTTGCGCCCGAGGGCACACGCCTTCTGCAGCACCTTGTCGGTGTGCGGGTAGGTCGCGTCGTACTTCTTGATGAGCGCCTCGCGGATCGTCATCTGCACGGCGTTCCAGACCTCGCCGTCGGCGTGCACCTCAGGACCGGTGGTGTCGAAGCCGAAGTCGCTGTAGTTCAGCGGGTTCTTCGACGGCGCGAGGTTGAAGTCGCGGATGCCGACCTTCGCATCGCCTGTCGCATAGGCGCCGAGGGCGAACGGGTCCTCACCGCGGCTGCCCGCGAGGCCGAACGCGTTGAGGTACTCGATGGCGTCCAGGTCGCTCCAGCTCTCGCCCATCGAGCCGCCCTGCTGGCCGGACAGACCGGTCGCGGGGCCGGCGATGAGCCGGTTGCTGATCGCGTGCGTGTACTCGTGCAGGAAGACCGATGCGTCGAGGTCACCGTCGGTGCAGGGGCTGTAGAAGCCGACGACCGGCTGGAAGAGGTACTGGTTGGTGATGCCGGGAACGCCGTCCTGCAGGGTGATCTGGTTGGCGTTGTCGCGCCCCGTGAGACCGACACCAGCAGCCGGCCCGGTGACTCCGGAGGTCTCCCGAAGGGCGAGGTCCGACAGTGCCGCGTTCTGGGCGTTGCCGAGCTCGGGGTCGTCCTCGGCGACGTTCGTGCCGGTGACGCCGAAGTTGTTGACCTGCATGGCGCCGCGCTTCTCCGTCAGGCCGAGGCGGTAGGAGAAGTCATGGATGCGGTTGTGTCCGACGAACAGGTTCACGATCGCGGCGTTGACGTCAGCGCCTGTCGGGCCGGCGATTGTCGTCGGGTCGCACTTGCTGGTGTGCCACGAGTCGGTGAACGCCGGCGCGTAGTTGCGCGTCGGGTCGACGACAGGGGTCCCCGGGGCACCGGGGGTCAGGGAGCTCGACTCCTGGGCGTTCGTGGTCACTGCGTTGTTGCCGAGGGTCGCGGCACCCACCAGCCCGGTGACCGGGTCGGCGTCGTAGTCGAGCGGCGACGGGCCGCTGGTCGCGGTGCCGTCGTCAGCGAAGCCGGACCGGTAGACGTAGTTGCACGCTGACAGGTCCTTCATGAACGGGTTCGGAGACTCCCCCGGCTAGCCGGAGCAGACCAGGTAGCGGTCATCGGGGCTGGTCTTGCCGTCGACCGCCAGCTGGGGGTTCGAGGCGAAGGCCCGGAACGTCGCCGGGCCGGTCGTGGAGCCGTTGGTAGGCGGCGTCGGGAGGTTGACACCGGGCACGGCGACACCGGTGGTGATGTAGAAGCCCTGCCAGGTCTTCGTCCCGACCTCTGCACTGCCGTCGAACGGGCAGACCTGCGCGGTGAGCTTGTCCGTCACGAGCAGGCCCGGGTTGAAGCTCGCGGTCGCTGCCTCGGGCGAGGACAGGGTGTCACCGGAGGCGACCACCACGTCGTTCTTCAAGATGTTGATGGTGATGTCGTCCTGCGGGTCCGACACAGCCGCGGCGGAGACGACGACGGTCTTGTCGCCCGGCGTGAACTGCAGCGGCACCTTCGCCGAGCAGGCCTTGCCGTACGAGCCGCCGATCGTGCCCTGGCCTGCCGCGGAGCTCGAAGCAGCCGTCGTGATGGAGCGGGCGGAGGGGGTGGCGCCCGTGTCCGCGAGGGTGTGCACGGCGTCACGACGCAGGAGCACCGCGCCGGTGATCGCATCGACGTAGGAGGTCACGGCGAGAGCACGCGAGCCCGCGACGTCCTGGACGATCGTCTCGAAGACGAGCTTGGCGCCGTCGTGCGTGGTCGGGAGCACCCTCAGTCGGGCCAGCTGCTTCTGCGCGAGGCCCTTGGCGGTCATCGACTGGAAGCCCGACGACGTCCGCTTGCTCGCCACCGTGAGGTCAGAGGCATGCAGGCTGGTGATGCCGGCGTTGCGTGCGGCAGCCAGGACGGCCTGCTGGACGCTGATCTTCGGCGTCATGCTCGGCGAGCCCAGGACGCTGGTCGGGACCAGCGAGGACGTGACCAGGGCGACCTTGTCATCGACGAGGCCGACCACGACGTAGCCGTCCTCGGACACGAGCATGCCGTGCACGACCTGGTTGAACGAGACGCTCCACGCGTTGGCCGACGCAGGCATCTTCTCGCTGATCACGACCTGGAGCTTGTCGACGTCCGCCGGGCTCAGGCCCCAGACGGCCGCGTGGGTCTTGAGGTAGCTGCGCGCCTTCTGCACCGGAGTGCCAGTGAGGCCGCGCGCGAGGAAGTCGTGCTCCCTCGTGAGGCTCAAGGGCGTGCCGTACTGCGTCCACGTCACGTGCAGGCCCGCACCCATCTGGCGCAGGCCCTCCTTCGCAGCACCGAGCGGGGCCAGTCGGGATCCACGCCGGTCCTGGTCTCCCACCGGGACCTCCGCGCCGGGGAAGTCACCGGAGTCGGCGCCCTGGAGGGCCCGGGTCAGGTGCGCCGAGACGGGCGCGGCAGCCTGCGAGGTCGGAAGACCGCCGAGGCCGAGCCCCAGGAGGGCGGCTCCCGCGGTGATGGCGAGGGTGGCGCGGCGAGGCGTCACAGAGGACCTCCAGTGGGGGGCGAGCAGATCAGTCCTTCTTCGTCGCGTCCGCCCTGACTCCTGCCTGTGTGACCAGGCTGTGACGTGCCGCACCATGCCGCACCATGGAGGGGTGCCCGAAGGAGACACGGTGTGGCTCGCCGCCCGTCGCATGGACCGCGCCCTCGCAGGACACGTCCTCGTGTCGTCGGACTTCCGGGTCCCGGCGCTGGCGACGGTGGACCTGGCCGGTACGGCCGTGACGGAGGTCGTGCCGCGCGGCAAGCACCTGCTCACCCGGCTGTCGAACGGGCTCACCCTGCACACCCACTTCCGCATGGACGGCTCCTGGCACCTGTACGCCCCCGGCGACCGCTGGAAGGGGCCGGACTTCCAGGTCCGAGCGGTGCTCGCCACCGCCACCACCGTCGCGGTCGGCTTCAGGCTGCCGGTGGTCGAGCTGGTCCCGACCGACCAAGAGGCCGACGTCGTGGGTCACCTCGGTCCGGACGTCCTGGCCGACGACTTCGACCAGGCAGAGGCAGTACGGAGGCTTGGCGCGGTGCCGCAGCGGGCCATCGGCATGGCTCTGCTCGATCAGCGCAACCTGGCAGGGCTGGGCAACCTGTATCGCCTGGAGGCGCTCTTCCTCACGGGCGTGACCCCCTGGACGCCGGTCTCAGAGGTGGATCTGGACCGGCTCGTGACCCGCTCGGTGCGCTTGATCCGCGCGAACCGGGAGCACCCCGAGCAGAGCACCACCGGCTCGCTGCGCCCCGGGGAGCAGCACTGGGTGTTCGAGCGCGCCGGCAGGCCCTGCCGACGGTGCGGGCAGCGGGTCCTGCGCGCCGACCAGGGCGAGGGGACCTACACGCGCGTGACCTACTGGTGCGGCCACTGCCAGCAGGGGGTTACCGGTCCCTGAACAGCGGGAGGACGGGGATCCAGGGCTCCGGGTCGCCGGTCCAGTCCAGTGCGCGCACCGTGTCGTCGTCGCGACGGGCACCGATGACCCGGGCCAGCTCCCCGATGCTCCCGACGCGCAGAGAGGCGGACGGCTGGCCCTCCCCGAGCGTCCAGGTCTCGTCGCCGGCGGTCAGCGTGAGCGTCCCGATGCGCTCGGCGCGACTGCGGGCACGGTCGATGATGCCGTCGAGCACGACCCGGTGCGTCTCGGAGCTTCCCAACGGCAGACCCAGGGCCTCCCTGATGTCGTCACCGTGCATCGTGACGTCGTAGGTGAAGACCCATCCGGTGAAGCCCATGCTCGGCAGGGCTTCCTCGAACCCCACGGATCGCTTCGTCCACTCCTCGACGAGCTCCTGCACGCTCTTGTCGGAACGGGCGTCGACCTGGGCCTGCGTCCACACCGGCTGTCCCGCGTCCGCCATCGTCCCGCTGCACACATCCGCCGTCACCCCGACGAGGTGGCTGAGGGTCTGGCGGACGTCCCACAGCGGGCACCCCGGCACCGCGGTGTCCACCTGGCCCGCATCCAGCCCGAGGACGAGGGCGCTGAGCTCCTCGCGCTGACCGCGGTAGTGCTCCGCGACGTCCATCAGGACCCTTGGGTCTGGTCGGCCGCCCTGTCCGCGTCGGGGGTCGCAGCTTCGAGCGGCGCCGAGGGCGCGGCAGCGGCGGCGGGGAGCTGACCGGTCATGCTGGCGCGGATCTGGTCCAGGCGCGCCTGACCGGCCACGTCCATCGTCGACTTCTCCACCTCGAGCATCCGCCCCTCGACGCTGCTGCTGGCGAGCTCCGCACCACCGAGGGCCTTGGCGTACCTGGCCTCGATCTTGTCGCGGACCTCGTCCAGCGTGGGCACGGTGCCGGGTGCTGAGAGCTCCGACATCGAGTTGAGGCTCCTGGTCACCTGCTCCTGCATCTTGGCCTGCTCGAGCTGGCTCAGGAGCTGGGTCCGCTCGGCGAGCTTCTTCTGCACGAGGGTCGCGTTGGTCTCGACGGCCTTCTTCGCCTGCTGAGCCGCCTGGAGCGCGGAGTCGTGGAGGGCCTTCATGTCCTCCATCTGCTTCTCCGCGGAGACGAGCTGGTTCGCGAAGGCCTGCGCGGTCGACTCGTACTCGGTGGCCTTTCCCGCGTCGCCGTCAGCCCGGGCCTTGTCGGCGAGGACGAGCGCCTGTCGCGCTGAGCCCTGCAGCTTCTCGACCTCGCTCATCTGGCGGGCCAGCTTCATCTCCAGCTGGCGCTGGTTGCCGATGACCGCGGCAGCCTGCTGCGTCAGCGCCTGGTGCTGTCGCTGCGCTTCTTCCACGGCCTGCTGGATCTGGATCTTCGGGTCGGCCTTCTCATCGATCTTGGCGCCAAAGGCAGCCATGAAGTACTTCCAGGCCTTCACGAACGGGTTGGCAGCCACACGAGCTCCTTCTTCAGCGGGTCAGACCCATCCTGTCATCCTGGCCACCCGAGCGCGCCGGGCGTACTGCGGGGAGTCACTGGGACAGCGGCAGGGGCGGCGTCGACCGGCGCCGTGAAGTCGCTGAGGGCGCGGGCAAGGGCTTCGGCGGCGGCTCGGGCGCTTGCGGCCGGCCAGAGCAGCTGGCTGACGCACCAACGCAGGACCAGCTCCACCTCAGCAGGGCCGCTGGCGGCGCGACCGGCCGTGAGCACCGCGGTGACCCCGTCGCGAGCGAGCTGCCACCCACGGCCGTCGCCCGGGACAGCGAGGGGCGCGAGCAGGGACTGCTCGCTCTCGGCCGCTTTGCGCAGCGGCCGGCTGGCAGCGAACGCCACGGAGACCTGCTCGAGGGCTGCGACCAGCCCCTCTGCCGCGGCCGTGGTGACGCACGCCCCGACGAGGTCGGCGACCTGCTGCTCGACGAGCGCGGCGAGCACGTCGTCCTTGGTGCGGAAGTGGTTGTAGAGCGTCGCCTTGGCCACCCCGCTCTTGGAGGCGACATCGACCATGGTGGTCTTGCGGATGCCGTACCGGGCCACGCAGTCCGCCGTCGCCTGGAGCAGCGCTGAGCGGGTGCGACCCATGGCGTTGCCCGAGCGAGCGCGGGTGCCCGGCTCCCGGACGGGGACATCCGAGGCTGCAGTCACAGGAGCCACGAAGGCAGGCTGATCAGGCGGCCGCGACGACGTCGGACACCGCGTGCACCGACACCGGGACCGGCTCCGGTACGGCCTCGAGGACCGGGATCGGCAGGGGGTGCGGCTCGACGACGGCGAGCTCCTCGCTGACGTCGCGCAGGACGTCGGACAGGCGCACGCCGAGCGCCCGGCAGATGCTCGCGAGGAGCTCGGAGGAGGCTTCCTTCTGGCCGCGCTCGACCTCGGAGAGGTAGCCGAGGCTCACGCGGGCCGCGCTCGAGACCTCACGAAGGGTGCGGTGCTGACGAAGGCGGGTGTCACGGAGGGCATCACCCAGCAGGGTGCGGAGAACCACCACGTCAGACACCTCCGTTCATCAGGCTGGTCAGGGAGCCCACGCTACCCGCATCGTCAGGCGTTGGCACCGCCGACCCCGGGCTTCGCTCTGAGCAGAACACCCCAAACCGGTCATCCGTTCCCCAGCGCGCGGCGCAGCAGGTCGAGGGCGGCCGTCACCGTGAGCGCCCGCACTCGGTCCCTTCCGCCCGGCAGCCTGCGCTCGACCACGTCGGTGCCCTCCGGACCCGCGACAGCCAGGAAAACGGTGCCCACGGGCTTGCCCTCCTGCTCGGTGGGGCCTGCCACGCCGGTGACGGCCAGCCCCCAGTCCGCGCCGAGCGTGCTGCGCGCGCCCTGCGCCAGCGCTGCAGCCGTCTCAGCAGAGACGGCTCCGTGCTCGGCGAGCACCGCTTCCGGCACGCCGACGAGGGAGGCCTTGAGGTCGGTCGCGTACGCAACAGCGCTCCCACGGAAGGTCGCCGACGACCCTGAGCGCTCCGACAGCGCAGCCCCCAGGAGACCGCCGGTCAAGGACTCCGCGACGGCGACGGTCTGCCCGCGTGCGGCCAGGGCGGCGTGAACGACCCCGTCGAGGGTGTCGCTGTCGTGGCCCCAGACCTTGTCGGCCAGGGCAGCGTCGACCGCGGCCACCAGCGGTTCGAGGACCGACGGGTCTCCCGACGCCGTGAAGCGCACGCGCACCACGGCTCCACCTGCCAGGTAGGACAGCGCCACCCCCTCGGGGAGCGTGATGACGGCCTCAACGGCCTCTGCGACGAGCGGCTCCCCCAGCCCGCTGACGAGGACCTGCCGGGTGGTCACGACCGTGCCAGTGAGCTCCGCGAGCCTCGGCCAGACCGGAGCCGCGACCGCCGCCAGCTCGTGCGGAGGCCCCGGCAGGGCGAGCAGGACCTTGTCGTTGAAGGGCAGCCAGAGCCCGGGAGCCGTGCCGACCGGGTTCGCCAGCGCCTCCGCGCCGGTAGGCACCTGGGCCTGGCGCAGCACCGCCTCCGGCATCGGCACCCCGTACCGCCGGAACTTCTCGACGAGCTCCGCCTCGATCTCGGCATGGTGCACGAGCGGCGCACCGCACGCGGCCGCGATGGCGTCGCGGGTGAGGTCGTCGACGGTGGGCCCGAGCCCGCCGCAGAGCACGACCAGGTCGGACTCGAGCAGGTGGTGGTGGATCAGCGCGACGAGTCTGGGCAGGTCGTCGGCGACGGCGACGGACGAGATGACCTCGACGCCGGCGGCTGCCAGCTGCCTGCCGAGGAACGCGGCGTTCGAGTTGACCACGTCCCCGAGCAGGAGCTCGGAGCCGACAGCGAGCACCGCCCCCTTCACGCGCCGCGGGCCGCCTTCCGAGCGCGCTTCATGGCAGCCCTGGCACTGGTCTGCCGCAGGGT
>JAODNB010000088.1 GCA_025464795.1 Frankiales bacterium | reverse complement strand
GCCTGGGGCAGCGTGGTGCGGCAGCTCGCCGCCGCCCTCGGCGTCGCGGCCACCCATGACGTCGACGAGGTGCTGGCGCTCGCCCCCGACCTCGTCATCGACACCGCGATGGCGGACAACCGCATCTTCGAGGCGCTGGCTGACATCGAGAAGCTGCTGCGCGCCGGCATCAACGTCGTCGCCAGCGGCCCGGTGTTCCTGCAGTACCCCACCGGTGTCGCCGTGGACCTGGCCGCCGGCGTGACGCAGGCGGCGCTGGACGGCGGCGTCTCGCTGTTCGTCAACGGCGTCGACCCGGGCTTCGCGAACGACGCGCTTCCCCTTGCGGTCACGGGGATCTCGGAGCGGATCGAGGAGGTCCGATGCGTCGAGGTGCTCAACTACAACACCTACGACCAGTGGATGATCCTGCACGACGTCATGGGCTTCGGGATGCCGATGGGCGAGCGCGGGTTCCTCCTGAACGAGGGGGTGCTGACCATGGCCTGGGGCTCGGTCGTCTCGCAGCTCGCCGCCGGGCTCGGCGTCGAGCTTGACGAGATCACCGAGTGGTTCGAGCAGGAGCCGGCGCACGAGACCTTCGAGGTCGACAGCGGCACCATCGAGAAGGGCACTGTGGGAGCGCTGCACTTCGAGGTCCGAGGCATGAAGAACGGCAAGGCCGTCATCGTCCTCGAGCACGTCACCCGGCTGCACGACGACCTTGGTGCCTCCTGGCCCAAGCCGGCCGGCCAGGGCTGCTACCGCGTGGTCGTGACCGGCGAGCCGAACTACACCCTCGACCTGCAGCTCATGGGCACCGACGGTGACCACAACACCGCCGGGCTCAAGGCCACCGCGATGCGCCTGGTGAACGCGATCCCCGCGGTCGTCGCCGCCCAGCCCGGTCTCGTGACCGCGCTTGACCTGCCTGTCATCACCGGCAAGGGCCTCGTCGTCACCTGACGGCGGTGCGGGCCCTCAGGAGCTCGCAGAACCGGACCACCGCGCGGACGACGTGGTCGGACCGGATCGAGGGGAACACGTCGAAAGCGTGCTGCGTCCCGGGCAGCTCCAGGTAGAGCACCGGCTCGCCGGACACCTCACGAAGGCGCTGCACCAGCAGCCGAGCCTCCTGGACCGGGACCAGGGTGTCGTTGCGGCCGTGGATGACCAGGAAGGGCGGAGCGTCGGCATTCGCCCGCCAGATCGGCGAGGCCTTCTCGTACGCGACGTGGTCCTTGGTCTTCATGACCTTGCGCGCCATGAGCGTGCGGTTGCGCAGCTTGACGGCCCGGTGCCCGGTCTCACCCGCGATGTCGTACACGCCGTAGTAGGGAGCGCAGCCCTGCACCGAGGTGTCGGCCTCCTCGAAGCCGGGCTGGTACTCCGGGTCGTTCGGCGTCAGGGCGGCGAGGGCGGCCAGGTGGCCCCCGGCGGAGCCTCCCGTGAGGACGAGGAAGCCTGGGTCCGCGCCGTACTCGTGCCCGTGCTCGCGCACCCAGGCGATGGCGCGCTTCACGTCGATGAGGTGGTCGGGGAAGGTGGCCCGGGGCGAGAGCCGGTAGTTGGGCGCGAAGCAGACCCAGCCCGCCTTCGTCAGGTGCAGCATGAGCGGCCGGCCCTGCTCCTTCTTGTCCCCGATCATCCAGCCGCCTCCGTGCACCTGCACGAGCGTCGGGCAACCGGTGGGCCGGTCCGTGCGGTGGTAGACGTCCAGGACGTGCCGCTTGTCGTCGCCGTAGGCGATGTCGGTCAGCCGCACCACCTCCGGGTCGGTGAAGGCCATCGGGACGAAGAACCTCCTGAGCAGGGAGCTGACGTGCTTCTCGGCCGGCTCGACCGGGTCCGGCCAGGACGACAGCGCCTCGTCGGCGACCTGAGCGGCGCGCTCTGCCTGCGCGATCATCGCGACCAGCCCCGCCGCGACGGCCGCGGAGAGCGCGAGACCGACCCAGCCGACGCCGGAGAGGGCACCCAGGGCGACGAGGACGCCGAGGCCGATTCCGGTGAGCAGCAGCAGCTGAGGGGCAAGCTCGACGGTCAGCCAGGCCGCGAAGAAGGAGGGGATGAGCAAGGGCGCGAACCGGACGGGACGCAGGCCGTTCAGCACGGCGACGAGCCCGACCGCGGACAGGACGAGCAGGACCAGGGGCATGCGACGAGTGTGGCAGGGCCGACCCGATGCCCAGAAGCGCGACGCGGAGGTCAGTGTGTCCCTAGTGTGTCGTTGTGCACGAGATGAGCGGGGCAGACGCGACGTTCCTCTACTTCGAGACCCCGAGCATGCACATGCACGTGCTGGGAACGCTGCTGGTCGACACCAGCGACCGGCCAGGCTGGAGCGCCGACGACGTCATCTCGATGATCGAGCACCGCCTGGACCTGCTCACGCCGTTCCGGCGCAAGCTGGTCGGCGCGACGCTCCGGCTCCATCACCCCGCGTGGGTCGACACCAAGGTCGACGTCAGCTCCCATGTGAGCCGCGTTCACTGCGCAGCTCCGGGCGGCATGGCGGAGATGGCCCAGGAGGTGGCAGCCTTCGCCGCCCGCCAGCTCGACCGGAGCAAGCCGCTCTGGGAGTGCCTCGTCGTGGAGAACATGGCCGACGACCGGGCCGCGATCGTCTTCAAGATGCACCACTGCGCGGTCGACGGCGTCGGAGCTGCTCGCATGCTGGCCGGCATGTTCGACCTGACTCCCGAGGGACGCAGCGAGGCCGAGCTCATGGGGGCGCGGGCTGAGGCGCGCGCAGCGCAGCGCCCGGAGCCGGGGTTCTTCGACATCGCCCTGCGCACCGCGACCGGCTTCGCCATGCGGCCGGTGAACATCGCGAAGCTGGTGCCGACCGTGGTCAGCTCGGTGGCCGGGATCATCGGTCACCGACGCAGCGATGCCGACACCAGCGGTGGCGCGGTCCCGCTGACCGCCCCGAGGGTCGGCTTCAACGGCGCCATCGGCCCCGGCCGGACCGTCGCCTACGTCGACGTGCCTCTCGCTGACGTGAAGGCCATCAAGGCGGCCGTCGGAGGCACCTTCAACGACGCGGTCATCGCGCTCACCGGCGGCGCGCTCAGGCGGTACCTCGAGAAGCGCGACGACCTCCCCGACTCCTCGTTGCTGGCCGTCGTCCCCGTGTCTGTGCGCGGAGGTGACGACGACACCGCGGCCAACCGCACGTCAGCGATGTTCACCTCGCTCGGCACCGACATCGCAGACCCCATCGAACGGCTCAAGGCCGTACGCCAGGCGAACCTGGTCGGCCGCGGCGACCAGCAGGCTGTGCCGGACGACATCGTGGGACGCATCAGCGAGGTCGCCCCGCCGAACACGACCGCCGCCCTTGCTCGCTTCTACAGCTTCCTGCGCCTGGCTGACCGCGGGCCGCAGGTGCACAACGTCGTCGTGTCCAACGTGATGGGACCGCCGATCCAGATCTACATCGCCGGCGCCAAGCTCGAGGCGCTCTACCCCCTCGGCCCCGTCCTCGAGGGAACCGGCCTGAACATCACGATCGTCAGCTACCGCGACCGCGTCGGCTTCGGCCTGATCGCCAGCAGCGAGAACCTGCCCGACATCGACGACCTCGCTGCAGAGTTCCGGTCGACCGTCGAGGACACCTTGAACGCGATCGCCGCCGCGGCACTATGAGCCGCAAGGACGTACCCGCTGCCGTCCGCCAGATGGGCGCGGCGGCCCTCCGCGTCCGTGGCCCGGTCGCGATGACGCGCTTCTTGCGGTCCGAGGTCCTGGCCGGTGAGGGGATCCCCCACGGCGACGGCCGTCCCGTGATCCTGCTGCCCCCAGCCGTGGCCGGTGACTGGCTGATGCCGATCATGCTCAGCTGGCTCAAGCGCATCGGCTACGACGCGTACCGGTCCTCGATCTCGCTGCACGTGGACTGCTCCGACCGCACCATGTCGAAGTTCCTGCCGCGCCTCGAGGAGGTCGCGGACAAGACCGGGCGGAAGGTGACGCTGCTCGGCCACAGCCGCGGCGGGCTGCTCTCACGCGCCGTCGCCAGCGCACGGCCTGACCTGGTGGAGCGGGTCGTCACCCTGTGCAGCCCGCTGAACGAGCCGTTCGCCGTCACCAACCTCACCCTCGCCGCAGCCGCGAACGTGGCCCGCAACCGCTTGCAGAGCAGCCACCCCGCCATGCTGAACATGGGGTGCATGACCGAGGCCTGCGCCTGCACGTACGGACGCTTCTTCCGCCGGCCGCTGGAAGCGGTCCCGCTCATCTCGCTGTTCACCCGCCACGACGAGGTGGTGCGCTGGCAGTCGTGCCTGGCGGAAGGCGCCCGCAACGTCGAGATCCGGGGGACGCACACCGGCATCCTGGCGTCCCGGAACGTGTACGACGCGATCGCCCACGCCCTGGCGGGTGAGCTCGACGAGCCTGGCATCACCTGGCACGGGGAACCCCCTGATGATCTCGCGCTAGTCCGGCGGCCTGTTGCCGGTTAGTGTCCGCGGCACGGCAAAAGGAGAACACGTTGCAGTTCACGATGTCTGTCGCCATGACCGACCCGGTGCAGTACGCAGCACTCGCGCAGACCGCTGAGGAGTGCGGCTACTCCCAGATCGCTGTGGCCGACAGCCTGTTCTGGTCCGAGCAGGTCAGCGACTCCTACCCCTACACCAAGGACGGCAGCCGGCTCTGGCAGGAGGACACGCCCTTCATCGAGCCGTTCATGGCTGTGGCCCACATGGCCGCCGTGACGACCCGCATCCGCTTCCTGACGCACGTCATCAAGGTCGCGACCCGCAACCCGCTGCTGCTCGCGAAGCAGGTCGGCTCGGCGGCGGTCCTCAGCAACAACCGCTTCACCTTCGGGGCCGGCATCGGGTGGCTCAAGGAGGAGTTCGAGTGGTCGGGGCAGGCCTACGAGGGACGCGGCAAGCGCACGGATGAGTCCCTCGACGCGATCCTGGAGATCCTCGGTGGCGGCTGGGTGGAGCGGGCCGGCGAGCACGTGCAGTTCGGTCGCATCAAGATGCCCCCCGCACCCACGCAGAAGGTCCCGGTGTGGATCGGCGGACACACCCCCGTGGCGTTGAAGCGGACCGTGCGCTTCGGCCAGGGCTGGACCAGCGCGATGATCACGCGGGACGACTTCGCCAAGGTCCATGAAGAGCTGACCGACATGCTTCTCACGGCCGGCAAGCCGATCGAGGGCTTTCAGTTCCAGGTGGCACCGGCAGACCGGTTCGGGCTCGACGGCTACAAGGACCTGGAGAAGGCCGGTTGCACCGACATCGTGACCGTGCCGTGGCTGTTCTACGGCGCGGGCTGGGACGCCCCGCTGGAGAAGAAGCAGGACGGCATCCGACGGTTCGCGAAGGACGTGATCCAAGCATGGTGATCCCTGAGGTCGAGCAGATGTTCAAGGACTACTCCGAGCACCCCGCGCGGACGATGGCGATGCGCTCGATGTCCTGCGTCATGAGCAAGGACCGTGACACCTGGCTGTCCCTGTGGGCCGAGGACGGCTGGGTGGAGGACCCCATCGGGAAGTCCTTCATCGACCCGACCGGCCTGGGCCACCACGGCCCAGAAGGACGGGCTGCCTTCTGGGACAGCAACATGGCTCCCAACAGCATCGTGTTCGCGTTGAAGGACTCGTTCGCGTGCGGCAACGAGTGCGCCAACGTCGCCGACATCACGATCACGATCGCCGGCGGTGCCACCACCACGTGCGAGGGCGTGTTCGCCTACCGCATCGACGACGAGGGCAAGCTGCTGTCGCTGCGGGCCTTCTGGGAGCTTGACCGGATGATGGCCACGATGACGGCAGCCCCGTGACCTGTTCATGACGGCCGCGCTCTGGTAGAACGTGTTCCAGTATTGGACCACGAGCGGGAGCAACATGAGCGAGGCCACGGACGAGGCGGTCCTGACCGGTCAGGCGTGGACGGACTTCTGCACGGCCCTGGAGAAGGCCGGCCAGGTGGTGCTCGCCGGACCGGACAACGCCTTCGACCGCGCTGAGGGCTTCCGCTACCTGAGCCGCCTGCTCCGGAACTCGCTCTACGCGACCCTCGAGAACTCCGACCCGGACCGACCGCGCTGGCAGGGCCTGGACCTGGTGAAGATCGGGGCCGACAACCCGGACAACGTCTACCACTCGGCACCGGTGAAGGGCACCAACACCTACCGGATCACCGGCGACCGCGGCACCATCGCGCTGACGACCTTCGGGAGCAAGGCGAACCGCTACGCCAAGGACGGGACCATGGCGTCCACCGGCGAGCTGCGCAACGACGACCTGCACGTCAACGACGACGGCACCGTCGAGGTCCTCGTCAGCGCTGACAAGCCCTCAGAGGCAGCGAACTGGCTCCCACTGGCCGTCGACTCCACGATGATCGTGCTGCGCGAGTCCTACCTCGACCGGACCACTGAGGTGCCGGGCCGTTGGAGCATCGAGCGCCTGGAGGACACCCCACCGACGGAGCCGCTCACCTCCAGCCACGTGGTCCGCAGCCTCCAGCGCGCCGCCCTCGGCGTGCACGGCACCGCCGCGACGTTCCAGGCCTGGACCGAGCTGTTCATGACGCGTCCGAACGAGCTGCCCGACTGGGGCCAGGAGATGTTCCAGCGCGCCGGTGGTGATCCCGAGATCTTCTACCTGCACGGCTACTGGAAGCTCGAGCCCGGTTCGGCCTGGGTGATCGACACAGCCGTCCCCGACTGCCCCTACTGGAACTTCCAGCTCAGCAACTGGTGGATGGAGTCGCTGGACTGGGACAAGCAGATCACCCTCAACAAGCACACCGCCCGCCTCAACGAGGACGGCACCCTGACCATCGTCGTCGCAGAGCGGGACCCGGGCTGGGGACACTGGATCGACACGGCCGGCCACACCAACGGCACCGCGCTGATCCGCTGGGTCGGCGCAGACGAGCACCCCCTTCCCACCTGCCGAGTCGTGGAGCTGTAGATGTCCCTCACGGTCGACTCCCTGCTCGACAACGCGAAGGCGAAGGCGCAGTACGACGCGTTCGGCGACGACTGGTTCCTCGAGCCGCTCGGGGTTCTCGTCGACGCCCTGAACTCCGAGGCTCAGCTGTCCGAGATGGGCGCGAG
>JAODNB010000408.1 GCA_025464795.1 Frankiales bacterium | reverse complement strand
GCTACGGGCCGCCAGGGGAGAACGCTCGATGCTGGACATCGCGCTAGCTGCAGGCGTCTCTCCAGAGACGCTCCGCAAGATCGAGACAGGGCGCGTCGCGACACCGGCCTTCCCGACAGTCGCCGCGATCGCCGACGTCCTGGGGCTGTCGCTCGACGCGGTATGGGCCGACATGGCTTGTCACGACAGAACCAGCGGAGGCGCTCGCAACCGCCGTGACAGGTCTCGGCGAGTCGCCTCCTAGGCAGACCGAGAGGTGCCCAGAAGCGCCTGTACGGTCACGCGGGAACCGCTGGTAGCGCCTGTCCGTCAACGTCCCATCACCAAGAAGCATCGCTCTTCAACAGCCCAGTAGCTGTCGCTATCCGCTGCTCTCTCAGCGGCAGAAGCGGACTTCGGCTCGGCTTGCCGTCGCCGTCTTCTGATCGTGAGACGGCCGTTAGCAGGTGGCTGCGGACGGACGGCTGATGCTCGTGATGTCTAGTGGCAGCGTACGAGCGGCGATGCAGGTCCGATGATGATGTGCATGCACTCGCCTCCCGATATTCACTTGGCCGCTTGGCTCGGCGCGTGGCCGCCGACGCTGCCTGTCCGCGTCGTCGTCGACCCCGAGCCTGAGCTGCTCGGTTGGGACGGGGCGGCGCGCGGTGTGGCCGGTGTGGTGGACCCTGAGGGATGCTGCGTGGTCCGCGTGCCGCCCGCCGTGGCAGCGCGCCTGGAACAGCCGGTGCCAGACGTTGCGTCCCTGCTGGCGGCGCTCCCGAAGGCGATCGGGGGCCCAGGCACGGCAGGCACTGGGGTGCTGCGCTGGGCACAGGACGTGCCACCGCAGGAGGTGCTGCCTGACGTGGGCGTGTGGCTACCAGCCGCGCTGGCCGACGGCGGCGACCCGCGCGTACCTGCCTGGTTACGGCCGTTCGGGGGACAGGTGCTCGTCGCCCTGGACCCCGATGGCCGCTACCTGGGTGGCGTCGGGCTCAAACGGCACCACGAAAGCGGTCGGGAGATCGCCGTCGTGACCGACGAACGCGCTCGCGGCCGCGGCCTGGCCCGCCGACTCGTCGCCCAGGCGGCTCGCGCCGTCCTCGCCCAAGGCCAAGCGGTCATCTACCTGCACGCCCCGGACAACGAGGCGTCAGCAAGGGTGGCACGAGCCAGCGGTTTCCCGGACACCGGCTGGCAAGTCCTCGGCTTCTGGAGCAGCGCACCCTGACGGTGTGGCGGCCACCTGTGCCCCACCTCTTGTCGCCGTGAACGGGACGAAGTTTGCAACGCCGTTGCGGAACTCCCTGACGAGGGTGGTGGAGTTCACACGAATGTGACAGGGGTGGCAACAGGGGTCCTCTGGGATGCGTCGAAGGGGACAGCATGCGCACCCGACTGCTCCCGGCCGCCCTGCTCGTCCCGCTGCTCGTGTCGAGCTTGCCAGCCCGGGCTGCAGCTCCGATGCGCTACCACGACTGCCTCGTCATGTTCCATGGGCTGGACCTCCAGACCGTTACCGTGCCGCAGCTCGAGGCCTCGCTGTCGAAGGGCGCCATCACCAGCCGCCAGCTGACCGCGGCCTACCTCAACCGGATCAAGGCCTACAACCTCGGGCATGTGAAGGTCAACGCGATCCGAGCTATCACCGACGACGCCCTCGCGCAGGCCGACGCCGCGGACCGGGCACGCCGCAACGGCAGGCGAGGTTCGCTGCTCGGGATCCCGCTGCTCCTGAAGGACAACGTCGACTCGACGGACGCTGACACCACCGCCGGCTCGATCGCCCTCGCCGGCAACCGGCCCGCGAAGGACGCGCCGTTGGTCACCCAGCTGCGCGCCGCAGGGGCCGTGATCCTCGGCAAGACGAACCTGTCGGAGTTCGCCAACTGGATGTCGGAGGGGATGCCCAACGGCTACAGCAGCCTGGGTGGCCAGGTCGTCGCGCCTTACGACCAAGGCGACCCGAGCGGCTCCTCCAGCGGCAGCGGTGCTGGCGGCACGCTGGCTTTCGCCGCGGCCACCATCGGCACCGAGACCAGCGGCAGCATCCTGTCCCCCAGCAACGTCAACAGCATGGTCGGGATCAAGCCGACCCTGGGGCTGGTCAGCCGCAACGGCGTCATCCCGCTGGCGCACAGCTTCGACACGGCCGGCCCCATCGCCCGGAACGTCACGGACGCGGCGAACGTGCTGTCGGCCATCAGCACGCCCGATGCCACGGACGTCATCAACCAGCGCGCGCCGGGCGGCCCGCCCCGCGGGCACGACTTCACCCAGAGCCTGCGGGCGGGCTCCTTGAAGGGGGCGCGGATCGGCTACTCCACCGCGGACGCTCCGTCGGACGCGCAGGCCGCGAAGGTCTGGTCGGACGCCCTCGCAACCCTTAAGGCCAAGGGGGCGGTGCTGGTCGAGACGGATACTCTCGCCAACGAGGGCAACGTCAGCTTGACCGAGCTGGGTGGGATCCCCAGCGAGTTCAAGTACGGCCTCGCGCACTACCTCGCGACCGAGGCAGGTCCGGTCGGACCCAAGGGCCGGCCGGCCCTGCTGACAGATGACCTCACCGGCGTCGTCGCCTACAACCAGCAGCACGCCAGCCAGATCCCCTACGGGCAGAGTCTTCTCATCGCGAGCGACGCTACAGCCGGGGCGACGCTGGACGACCCGAGCAGCACAGCGACCATCCTCGCGGCGCGGCAGGTCATCGATCAGACGCTCACGGCCGGTCACCTTGCCGCCTACGTCGCGCCCGACGTCGCGTACGCGGGCACCGGTGCGGCCGCCGGCTACCCGAGCATCACGGTGCCCACCGGCTACACGCCGGCCTCCAAGGTAGGGACGACGCCGCACGGGATCCAGTTCCTCGGGACCGCCTGGAGCGAGCCGACGCTGGTCTCGTTGGCCTACGGGTACGAGCAGGCCAGCCGAGCCCGGGTACCCGCGACGGTGAACGACCCGGCACTCACGACCGGCACCTGCAAGGGCTAGGCACCGCGTCACAACCCTGATCCGGTCGCCGCTGGGCTAACACTCCCTACGGCTCTCGCGATCGCTTCCTCACAGCTTTCAGAACCGCGGGCCAATCACAGAACTCCTCGATGCTCTTCAA
>JAODNB010000393.1 GCA_025464795.1 Frankiales bacterium | reverse complement strand
CGGAGGTCGGCGTCAACGACGTCGCCCTGTGCGGGTTGGCGAAGCGCCTCGAGGAGGTCTGGCTGCCCGGAGTGGAGGACCCGGTGATCATGCCCCGATCGAGTGAGGGCCTCTACCTGCTGCAGCGGGTCCGCGACGAGGCGCACCGGTTCGCGATCGCCTACCACCGGGAGAAGCGGTCGAAGGCCATGACGGTCAGCGAGCTCGATGACGTCGCCGGGCTGGGGGAGACCCGCCGCAAGGCGCTGCTGCGACACTTCGGGTCGGTGAAGAAGCTGAAGGCAGCATCGGTAGAGGAGCTCATGGACGTGCCCGGTGTCGGACGCCGCACCGCTGAGGCGGTGGTGCTGGCCCTCGCCGCCGCACCCGCTGCTGTGCCTGCTTTCGACCCGTTGACCGGCGAGGTGATCGCGTGAGCACGGAGGTGGTCGTGGTCACGGGCATGTCCGGTGCCGGTCGGGCCACGGCCGCGCACTGCCTCGAGGACATGGGCTGGTTCGTCGTCGACAACCTGCCACCGTCCCTGCTCGGCACACTCACCGACCTCGCTGACGGGGCGGTCACCAAGATCGCGGTCGTCACCGACCTGCGCTCGCGGCCGTTCATCGGCGACCTGCAGAGCGGGCTGAGCGACCTCGGCTCGCGAGGGATCTCGGCTCGGGTGCTGTTCCTGGAGGCCTCCGACGAGGCCCTGGTCCGGCGCTTCGACTCGGTCCGTCGGCCCCATCCCATGCAGGGCGAGGGCAGCCTCGTCGATGGGATCCGGCGCGAGCGGGAGCTGCTGCGCGACGAGCGCGGTGAGGCCGACCTCGTCCTCGACACCAGCGTCCTCAACGTCTACGAGCTCCGGGCGCGGGTCGCCGCGGCGTTCGACGAGACCGCTGCGTCGGCTCCGATGCAGCTGACCCTGATGTCCTTCGGCTACAAGTACGGCCTGCCGGTCGACGCCGACCTCGTCGTGGACTGCCGCTTCCTGCCCAACCCGCACTGGGTGCCCGAGCTGCGACCGCACACCGGGCAGGACGAGGACGTGCGCGACTACGTGCTGTCCCGTGAGGGCGCCGCCGACTTCCTCGACAGGTACCAGGGGGTCGTCGAGCTGCTCACCGCCGGCTACCTCAGGGAGGGCAAGCGCTACGCCCTGCTCGCTGTGGGTTGCACCGGCGGCAAGCACCGGAGCGTGGCGATCTCGGAGGAGCTCGGGAGGCGGCTGGACGGCCGAGGCATCGACGTGCAGGTCCATCACCGAGACCTGGGGCGCGAGTGAAGGTGGTGGCCCTTGGCGGTGGGCACGGCCTCGCCGCCTCGCTGCAGGCCCTGACCCGCGTGACGCCAGACCTCACGGCGATCGTCACCGTCGCGGACGACGGCGGCTCGAGCGGCCGGCTCCGGGACGAGCTGCAGGCCGTACCCCCTGGCGACCTGCGGATGGCGCTGGCAGCGCTCGCGGGAGACGACCCGTGGTCCCGCACCTGGGAGCGCCTGCTGCAGCACCGCTTCCGCGGCGACGGGCCGCTCGCCGGCCATGCCGTGGGCAACCTGATCCTCACGGCGCTCGCGGAGGACTCCTCGCTGGTCGAAGCCCTCGACCTCGTCGGACGGCTCATCGGCGCCCGCGGCAGAGTGCTCCCCGCCAGCACCACCCCGCTCCAGATCGTCGCCGAGGTGGTCGGCCTCAACCCGGACGACCCCGGTGAGATCTCCCAGGTCGTCGGCCAGGTCGCGGTGGCGACCACGCCCGGTGCCGTCTGCGCGGTCCGCCTCCTCCCGGAGGACCCGCCGGCGTGCGCGGAGGCCGTACGCGCCGTGCTCGACGCGGACTTCGTCGTGCTGGGTCCTGGCTCGTGGTTCACGAGCGTGCTGACCCACCTGCTGGTCCCCGAGCTGCGCGATGCCCTCGTCAAGACGGGCGCCCGACGGATCGTCGCGCTGAACCTCGCGCCGCAGCTGGGCGAGACCGAAGGCTTCTCGCCGGAGGCGCACCTGGAGGTGCTGGCGGCGCACGCGCCGGACCTCGCACTGGACGTCGTCCTCGCGGACGACGCCGCGGTGCTGGACAGCCATGGTCTGATGTCACCATCACTGCGCGAGATGGTGGAGTCGACGGGGGGCCAGCTGGTGCTGGCTCCCGTTTCCCTCGGCGACGGCACCCCTCGGCACGACCCCGAGCGGTTGGCCGAGGCGTACGCGCGAATTCTGGGAGCTGACGTGACAAGAGGGAGAACGGCATGGCGATGACGGCTGCCGTCAAGGATGAGCTGTCGCGGCTGACGATCACGAAGCCCTGCTGCCGCAAGGCGGAGATGGCCTCGCTGCTGCGCTTCGCCGGGGGGCTGCACCTGGTGTCGGGCAAGATCGTCATCGAGGCCGACCTCGACGCCGGGTCCACCGCGCGCCGGCTGCGCAAGGAGATCGCCGAGGTCTACGGCCACGCCTCCGACGTGCACGTCGTCGCGCCCGGCGGGCTCCGCAAGGGCAACCGCTGGGTCGTGCGCGTCTCCAAGGACGGTGACGGCCTCGCCCGCCAGTCCGGCTTGGTGGACACCAACGGTCGGCCCGTGCGCGGTCTGCCTCCGGCCGTCGTCTCGGGCGGCATCTGCGACGCGGCCGCCGC
>JAODNB010000373.1 GCA_025464795.1 Frankiales bacterium | reverse complement strand
TGCGTCGGCCTCGACCTGACCGTCACCAAGTCAGCCCTCACCACCGACCATCGCACGTACCTGTGGGGCATCACCAAGAACGTCGACCAGACGACCCGCACCACCACACCCGGTGGCAGCGCGACGTTCAACTACACCGTCACCGTCACGCCCGGGGGCACGACCGACGACGGCTGGTCGGTCGCCGGCCAGATCACCGTGCACAACCCGAACCACTGGGAACCGATCACTGCCGACATCACTGATGTCGTCGACTCGGGTGGCGGCGCCGACTGCCGCGTGGCGAACGGGACCAGTGTCGTCGTCAAGGCCGACGCCACGGTTGTCCTCGACTACCTGTGCTCCTTCACGAGCAAGCCCAAGGACGGGACGAACACCGCGACCGCGACGTGGAACGCCGCCTCTGCCGCCACCCCGCACGGCAGCGCGACCGGAACGGCCGCCGTGGTCTTCGTCCCGAGCAGCAGCACGAACGAGACGATCACGGTCGTGGACGACAAGACCGACCCCGCGAACCCGGTGACCCTCGGCACCGCGACCTACGGCGCAGGACCGAAGTCGTTCACCTACTCCCTGGTCAAGCAGGGCAGCGCGGGGACGTGTGCGCGCTACACGAACACTGCCATGATCAGGGAGACGAAGCAGGCGGCAAGCCAGACCGTCGCGGTCTGCGCAGGCCAGGCGCTGGGCGTGTCCGCCACGTCCACGGGCAGCTTCGACCGCACCTACCTGTGGGCGGTCGACAAGTCCGTCGACCAGACCACCGCGACCGCAGACGCAGGCGCGAAGGTGACCTACAACTACACGGTCACCGCGACGCCCAGTGGGCTCTCGGACGGCGGATACGCGCTGGGCGGTTCGGTGACGGTCACCAACCCCAACGACTGGGAGGACGTCACCGCTGACGTCACGGTCAGCACAGACCTCGGCGGTGGCGCCGTCTGCACGGTTACCGACGGCGCCGGTCGGAGCGTCTCAGCGGGAGGCCAGCTGGTCCTTGCGTACAGCTGCACCTTCACCAGCGCACCGGCGACGAGCGGCAACGTGACGGCCGGCGTGACCTGGAACGCGGGTGTCGCGTCCACCTCCGTGGGCTCGGCCGAGGCCGTGACCCCGACGACGCTCCTGCTCGACGGGGAGACGAACAAGACCGTCACGGTCACCGACGACAAGACCGATCCCAAGAACCCGGTGACGCTGGGAACGGCGACCTTCGGCACGGACCCGACCGTGTTCACCTACGCCGTGACCAAGACCGCCGGTAAGAGCGGCTGCACCACCTACACCAACACCGCCGCGCTGGTGGAGCCCGAGCAGACGGCCAGCCAGGACGTCCAGCTCTGCACCACCGTGTTCACCGGCGGAGGCGGCACGGTCGTCGTGCCTCCTCCGGCTACCGGTGGAGGAGGTCTCCCGTTCACCGGAGACTTCTCCGGCCTGCTGCTCAGGTGGGCGCTCGGGCTGCTGCTCGCAGGAGGGCTGGTCGTCCTGGTCTCCCGTCGGCGCTCGCAGGGCTAGTCGGGCCTGCGGGTCATCCGCAGGACGTCCAGCGCCTCGTCGAGCTGCTCCGCCGTCAGCTTCCCCGCAGCGACGTAGCTCCGCTCGTCCACCACCTCGCGGATCGTCTTTCCTTCGCGGAGCGCCTGCTTCACGACGACCGCCGCCTCGTCGTACCCCAGGTAGCGGTTGAGGGGCGTGACCACCGAAGGTGAGCTCTCGGCGAAGCGGCGCATCCGGGCGAGGTCGGCGGTGATGCCGTCGACGCACCGGTCCGCCAGCAGCCTGCTGATGCTGGAGAGCAGCCTGATCGACTCGAGCAGGTTGCGGGCGAGAACGGGCAGCATCACGTTGAGCTCGAGGTTGCCGGCAGCCCCGGCGAACGCGATGGCTGCGTCGTTGCCGATGACCTGCGCGACGACCTGCACGGTCGCTTCGGGGACGACGGGGTTGACCTTGCCCGGCATGATGCTGGAGCCCGGTTGCAGGTCGGGCAGGTGGATCTCGGCGAGGCCGGTCATCGGGCCGCTCGACAGCCAGCGCAGGTCGTTGGCGATCTTGTTGAAGCCGACGGCGATGGTGCGCAGGACGCCGCTCAGCTCGACCAGGGAGTCGCGCGCGCCTTGCGCCTCGAAGTGGTTGCGCGCCTCTGACAACGGCAGCCCCGTGGTCTCGCGGAGGTCCGCGATCACGGCAGCCGCGAAGCCGGCCGGTGTGTTGATGCCCGTACCAACGGCGGTCCCGCCGAGTGGCAGCTCGGCGACGCGCGGCAGCACCGAGGCGAGCCGTTCCACCCCGTACCGGCACTGCGCGGCGTAGCCGCCCATCTCCTGACCGAGGGTCACCGGCGTGGCGTCCATGAGGTGGGTGCGGCCGGACTTCACCGCGTCCTGGAACTCGATCGCCTTGCGCTCGAAGCTCTCGGCGAGGTGGGCGAGGGCGGGCTGGAGGTCCGAGACGACGGCGGACGCGGCAGCGAGGTGGATCGCGCTGGGGAACACGTCGTTGCTCGACTGGGACGCGTTGACCTGATCGTTCGGGTGGGCGCCGCTCAGGGTCGCCAGCACCTCGTTGACGTTCATGTTGGTGCTCGTGCCGCTGCCGGTCTGGAAGACGTCGATCGGGAACTGGTCGTCGTAGGACCCCTGGGCCACGGCGGCGGCTGCGGTCGAGATCGCCTGTGCGACAACGGGATCGAGGACGCCGAGCTCTGCGTTGGCCCTTGCCGCAGCACCCTTGACCTGCGCGAGGGCATGCACCAAGGACGGCTCGACGCGCAGCCCGCTCACCGGGAAGTTCTCGACGGCCCGCTGCGTCTGCGCGCGCCACAAGGCATCGACGGGCACCCGCACGTCCCCCATCGAGTCGTGCTCGGTACGGAACTCGCTCATGGGGCCATCCTGCCCCGGGTCGAGGCTCCTAAGCGATCAGGACGGGCGGGAAGTGATGGCGACGGGGGTGGGTCCGGCGTCGGCCTCGGCCGGTCCGGTGAAGAAGTCGTTACCCTTGTCGTCGACGACGACGAAGGCCGGGAAGTCCTCCACCTCGATCCGCCACACGGCCTCCATGCCGAGCTCGGGGTACTCCAGCACCTCGACCTTCTTGATGCAGTCCTGGGCGAGACGAGCGGCAGGCCCACCGATCGACCCGAGGTAGAAGCCGCCGTGCTTCTTGCAGGCGTCGGTCACCTGCTGCGACCGGTTCCCCTTGGCGAGCATGACGAGGGAGCCACCGGCCTCCTGGAACCGGTCGACGTAGGAGTCCATGCGCCCTGCCGTCGTCGGGCCGAACGAGCCCGAGGCCATCCCCTCGGGCGTCTTCGCGGGACCTGCGTAGTAGACGGGCATGTCCCGCAGGTAAGCGGGCATCGGCTGCCCCGCGTCCAGCAGCTCGGCGATCTTGGCGTGCGCGATGTCGCGCGCCACCACGAGCGGCCCCGTGAGGGACAGCCGGGTCTTCACGGGCAGCTTCGTGAGGGTGGCGCGGATGTCCGCCATCGGCTGGCGCAGGTCGATGCTCACGACCTCACCGCTCAGCTCCTCGACCTCGGGCAGGTAGTGCGCCGGCTCGGTCTCGAGCTGCTCCAGCCACACCCCCTGGGCGTTGATCTTCGCCCGGGCCTGCCGGTCGGCCGAGCAGGAGACCGCGATCGCGACGGGGCAGGAGGCGCCGTGCCGGGGGAGCCGGACGACCCGGACGTCGTGGCAGAAGTACTTCCCGCCGAACTGCGCACCGATGCCCAGGCGAGCCGTCAGCTCGTGCACCTGCAGCTCGAGGTCGAGGTCGCGGAACCCGTGGCCCGTCGGCGACCCTGACGTCGGGATGCTGTCCAGGTACTTCGCGGAGGCGTACTTCGCCGTCTTGAGGGCGTACTCCGCGGAGGTGCCACCGATCACGATCGCCAGGTGGTACGGGGGACAGGCCGCGGTGCCGAGCGACCGGATCTTGTCCTCCAGGAAGCGCATCATGGCCTTCTCGTTGAGGACGGCCTTCGTCTCCTGGAACAGGTAGCTCTTGTTCGCCGAACCGCCGCCCTTGGCCATGAACAGGAAGTCGTAGGAGTCGTACGGCGTCGCGTAGGTCTCGATCTGCGCCGGCAGGTTGTTGCCCGTGTTCTTCTCGTCCCACATCGTCAGCGGAGCCAGCTGCGAGTACCGCAGGTTCAGCTGCGTGTACGCGTCGTAGATCCCCCGCGACAGGTGCTCCTCGTCGTGGCCGTCGGTGAGGACGGTCATGCCGCGCTTGGCCATGACGATCGCGGTGCCGGTGTCCTGGCACATCGGCAGCACGCCGCCGGCGGCGATGTTGGCGTTCTTCAGCAGGTCGAGGGCGACGAAGCGGTCGTTCGCGGACGCCTCGGGGTCATCGAGGATGCGCCGCAGCTGAGCGAGGTGCGCCGGCCGCAGCAGGTGCGCGATGTCGCGCAAGGCCGTCCTGGCCAGCAGGGTCAGCGCGTCGCCGGACACCTCGAGGAACTCCCGCCCCGCACCGGAGACGACGTTCACGCCCTCGCTGGTGAGCAACCGGTAGGGGGTGTCGTCGGCGCCGAGGGGGAGCAGGTCGGTGTAGGCGAACTCAGGCATGCCCCGAAGTCTAGGTTTGTGGCGTGCAGTCCCTTCGCGACGCCTGGCTCCGGCTGCGGTCCGGTGCGTGGCCGGCGGCCCAGTGCGGCCTGGCCGCCTTCCTCGCCTGGGAGGTCTCCACCCGTGCGCTCGGTCACACCCGGCCCTACTTCGCCGCGGTCGCCGCGGTCGTGTCCCTGGGGCTGCAGGCCGCTTCCCGCCTCCGGCGCACCGCCGAGCTCGCGATCGGGGTCTCGGCAGGCGTGCTCGTCGGCGACCTGCTCGTCGGGGTGATCGGCCAGGGCGCCTGGCAGATCGGCGTCGTCGTCACGATCGCGCTGCTGCTCGCGGTGGCGCTGGGAGGCACCGGTCTGGCCATCACCCAGGCCGGGCTGCAGGCCGTCTTCGTGGTCGCCCTGCCGCGGACGCCGCACAGCGGGC